>NZ_JARWCR020000060.1:0-58334 GCF_029846695.2 Bradyrhizobium nivariense
CGCTCGGCTTGCCTAGACAAAGCGGTTCCATCTTCGCCCATTGGGCGTCATTCAAAACGAATCGGTCCATCCCGAGCTTGAATCACAGCCGAGCTCAAATGAGAATCCTGAATCCCAACAGACCCTAGTCTCGTTTCACATCATCTCGAAGATGGTGCCGAACTGGACCTGGGCGACGTTCGAGCACATGAACAATCCCGGCCGCTGTGACGTGCTCGGATGCGCCGACACGTTCGGTGCCACCCCGCCCTTGATGCCGCCGCACGTGCCGGACAACACCAGCCCACACACCGGTGAGCAGTATCCGAACTGCACCAAGTCCGCCGCGCTGACGGCATTGTTCAAGGATGCGAAGATCGATGCAGCGTTCGCGAATTATTGCCTGAAGGGCAGTCAGACCGACTTTACCGACGCGCAGGGCGTCAAGACGCGGCTCGGCAACTCGGTGACCGAGGCCGGATTCCTCGACACCGCCTCCTGCATCAGCTGCCACGGCAACGCGGCGTTCTCCTTCGTTACCGGAGGCTGGGCGACCAATCGCGTGTTCCTCTTCAACAGCACGCCGATCGCGGCGGTCGGCCCGCCCGATGCCGGCCAGTTCTGGCTCTTCCCTGACAAGGATCCGATGCGGCCACGGGATGCCGCGATCTTCCGTTCGTCGGATTTCGTGTGGTCGATTCCGTTCTGCGCCGTCGATGACACCACCGGCAAGTCAAACTGCGTCACCAAATAGCCGCGGCATGAACGACCGCGTCGTGCTGGCGGCGGGCCGCCAGCTAAAGCCAAAGGAACGGCTCACAGGCGCACCCGACGCCGGAACGCGCATCACGGTGGGGCTCTATCTCAAGGACCCCAGCGAGACGCCGTGCCGGCCGGGTAGCGCGGAAGATTTTGCAGCGCTCGACAAGGTCACCACGCGCGAGGCGCTCACGGAGCTGCGCCGAGCACGGTATGCGGAGGTCGCGCGCGAGGCCGTGCGCTTCGCCGGCCAGCATGGACTGGAGGTCACGGACATCGATTTCGCGAAACGCCGCATCCGACTGACGGGTACTGTCGTCCAGATGGCGGAGGCTTTCGGAACGGAATTCGTTGGTCTGCGCAGTGGCCGGCGCGCCTGCCGCTCTCACCTCGCACCGATCGGGATTCCAAAATCGCTGGCGCCGTGGACACGTGGCGTGCTCGGGCTCGACAACCGGCCGCGAATTCGCCGCCGGCTGCGCGCCTTTGCCGTCAACGCCCCGAGCACTGCGGGAACGGGCATGTGGCCGGCCGACATCGCCCGGCTGTACGGGATCGCCGCCCCGTCCCGTGGTGCCGGCCAGTGCATCGGCATCATCGCGCCCGGCGGCGGCTATCTGCCCGATGATCTCGTCCTTGCCGCGCAGCATACCGGCGCTCCCTTCCCGGCCATCACCGAGATCAGCGTCGATCTCGGGCGCAACAAATTCGGCGGCGGGACGCTCGCCGATCAGGAACTCGCACTCGATCTCCAGGTGGCCGGAGCCGTCGCGCCTGCCGCGCGGCTGGTGGTCTATTTCACCGATAATTCCGAGCAGGGGCTCGCCGACGCCGTGCTCACCGCTGTCCATGACGATACCAACCGCCCCAACGTCATCTCGATCAGCTGGGGCGCTTCCGAACTGGATTGGTCATCGTATCAGCAGGCCACGGACATCTTCAGCGATGCACTCGCCGACGCCATGAGACTGGGCGTCGTGGTGACGGCGGCGACCGGCGACATGCTGGCAACCGACGCGGTCGACGACGATCTCGTGCACGTCAACTTTCCAGCGTCATCGCCTTATGTGCTGGCTTGCGGCGGATCGAGCATCCAGCTTGCGGGAGGCGCGATCTCCTCGGAGGTGGTGTGGAATGACGGCAACCGCGGCACCGGCGGCGGCATCAGCGAGTTGTTCGATATTCCGGAGTACCAGCAGGGCTTGGTCATGCCGGCCTCCTTGAGTACCGGCAAATCCGGCCGCGGCATTCCCGACGTGGCGGCTGCCGCCGCCGAGTTGAACGGTTACCGGATCGTGGTCAACCGGCAGCAGATCCTGCAAGGCGGCACCAGCGCGGTTGCGCCACTTTGGGCTGCCTTCGTTGCTCTCATCAATGCCGAGCGCGGCAGTGCGATCCGCCGGATCCATCCCATCCTTTATGCGGATGCATCCCAGTTCCGCAGCATCGTCACGGGCAACAACAAGATGGGTACGCTCGGTTACGACGCGGGACCCGGCTGGAACGCCTGTGCTGGACTCGGTGCGCCGCTCGGAACAGCAATTCTTGCCAAGGCGACATCGGTCTCGTGAAGCATGATGGCCCGGCCTACGCCTCGGCCTTCGCACCACCGCTTCTGCAAACGACCCGAACACCTCAGAGCCGCCCAGGCTCCACGGCACGGCCTCATCCCGCCGTCGACGTTATAGGGACGGCGGCGGGATTGACACTGAGCGGCGTGTGAGCGGACGGCTACACGATCCCCGCGGCAACCTGGCCGCGCAGGCGTTCGAGCCCGAGCAATGTCTCCGCACAGGCGGCCGCGACCTCGACGCCCTTGATCGCAAAATGCCTGCGGAAGAAATCGTAGTGCACCTCGGTCTCGTGGAATTGCTGCGGCGTCAACACCGCGGAGAACACCGGCACCTCGGTGCGGAGCTGCACGTCCATCAGCGCCTTGATCACGGTGTCGGCGACGAACTCATGGCGGTAGATGCCGCCGTCGACGACGAGGCCGGCCGCGACGATCGCGGTGTAGCGCCGCGTCTTGGCGAGGATCTGTGCATGCAGCGGGATCTCGAACGAGCCCGGCACCTCGAACACGTCGACATGATTGAGATGGCGGACTTCTGCCTCCTTCACGAAGGCGATGCGGGCCTCCTCAACCACGTCGCGGTGCCAGCAGGCCTGCACGAAGGCCACCCGCTGCGGCTTTGCGAAGCGCGGATGGTCGGGCGCCGGATCCTGCGGAACCGGCGATCGGGTTGCTTCAGAAGTTTGGACTTGGGACGTTTCGGCTTGGGGATCTTGCAACATCTGATTCATGGCTTTCCTCAGTTAAGGACCAGAATCAGGGCACACGGAACGACAAACAGCCGCATCCTGCGATGCGTCTGCCACCGACCGTTCTCTTTCATCCGGACTTTAACCGTCGGCTTCGGAGTTGCACCGAATCTGCTGACCCTTTCCCTTGGAAAATCCCTTTCGGGAAAACCTTGGGGAAGGCGCTCGCGGGCTTGGGCCTTTGGGACCCTTACCGCCGGTGGGGACTTTCACCCCGCCCTGAGAACATCGGCCGTCCGGGATGAACGGCCTGAACGGAAATATGACGCCGGTTGGGGGCCGCAGCAAGCCTGTTCCGCACGGGAAAACCGCATGGTCCCATGCCGGGATGGCGGGCGCGGCCCTCGCGCGGCGGAATTAACGATTTACGCGCGGTCCGAGAGTCCGATTCCGGTTTGTTCTTTTCGTTAATAATTGTGGCCGAGATGAGCTGTGGACGAACGAGTCATGGCTTGTGGACGGACTCGGCAGCCAGTTGCGCAGATTCCGCAAATCACATCACTTGATCCGCGACAAGCCCGCGCTGATCCCGAGATCGCGAGAGCGACTCCGAGGAGATCGCAACAGCGACTCCGAGGGATCGCCTTAGCAATATTTAAGGGAGCGCGCGCCGGACCAACCGCGTGCGTATCAAAGACAACAAAAAGGCAAGAGGTCGAGACGGCATGTCCCTGCTCGAAGGCACTATCGATTCCAAAAACCATCCGCTCGCGGTGGTCGAGGATATCGCCGCCAGCAACAACTGGCCGTTTGAACGCTCCGGCGAAGACGAACTCACGATTGTCTCCAAGGGACAATGGACCGACTACCAGATCTCCTTCACCTGGATGGGCGAGATCGAGGCGCTGCATCTGGCCTGCGCGTTCGACATGAAGATTCCGGTTGCGCGGCGATCGGAGGTCCAGCGGCTCGTCGCCGCGGTCAACGAGCAGTTGTGGGTCGGGCACTTCGACCTGTGGACCAACACCGGCATGATCATGCACCGGCAGGCCCTGGTGCTGCCGGGCGGGCTCATCGCCTCCACCGGCCAGTGCGAAGCCATGCTCGCCGGCGCCATCCACGCTTGCGAGCGCTATTTTCCGGCGTTCCAGTTCGTGGTGTGGGCGGGCAAGACCACGACGGAAGCCATGGACGCGGCGATGTTCGATACGGTGGGCGAGGCGTAGGGCGCGCTGCTCTCCACCGCGTGACGAAGGCAGGCTCCCTCCTCGCCGTATCTCGCGATGCTTGTTGCTCTGCCCTCCATCCACTAGAACCCCTCGGGGGTAATGGGTCCCGGCTTTCGCCAGGACGACGGATGCATTGGCAGCAGCGATGGCGAACAGCACTCTCAAGAACATCACCGGTACCATCCTTCTCGCCGGCGCCGGCAAGATGGGCGGTGCGATGCTGACCGGATGGCTGGCGGGCGGGCTCAACCCGCGCCGCGTCGCGGTGATCGATCCGCACATCTCGCCCGAGATCAGTGCGCTTGCCGTGAAGGGCGTTGCACTCAATCCGGATGTGACGACCGGAACGGTCGAGACGCTGGTCGTCGCGGTCAAGCCGCAATACTTCCGCGAAGCCGGCGCCAAGCTGAAGCCATTCGTCTCGGACAAGACCGCGGTGGTGTCGATCATGGCGGGTACCACGATCGCCTCACTTCAGGACGTATGTGGCGGCGCCGTGGTCCGCGCGATGCCGAACACGCCGGCCGCGATCGGCCGCGGCATCACGGTGGCTGTCGCCGCGAACAACGTCAGCGCACAGCAACGCGCAGTGGCCGATGCGCTGCTGCGCGCCACCGGCTCGGTCGAATGGATTGACGATGAGAGCCTGATGGACGCGGTCACCGCCGTGTCCGGCTCGGGTCCCGCCTATGTGTTCCTGCTTGCCGAAGAACTCGCGCGCGCCGGCGTGGAAGCGGGATTACCCGAAGCGCTGGCGACCAGGCTCGCACGCGAGACCGTGGCCGGCTCCGGCGAGCTTCTCCACCAATCGGAGCTGCCGTCGAGCGCGCTGCGCCAGAACGTTACCTCGCCCGGCGGCACCACTGCCGCAGCGCTCGGCGTGCTGATGGGCGAGCCAGGCCTGCGCGATCTGATGATCCGCGCGATCGCGGCGGCGACGCAGCGGTCGAAGGAATTGGCGAAGTAGCCGATCGTCATGGTGAGGAGGCGCGAAGCGCCGTCTCGAACCATGCAAGCCCGGCTCTCGCCTGTGGCCTATCCTTCGAGACGACCGCTGCGCGGTCTCCTCAGGATGAGGGCAGAGCAAGCGGCTCCTACGTCCCCAGCCGCTTGTTGAACATCGCGACATTGACGAGCCCGCGTGCGTGGCGGCCTTCGCCGAGCTTGCGCGTGCCCTCGAAAGCCTCGACCTCAAAACGAATGACGCGGCGTTCGACCGCGACTACTTTTGCGGTGGTCCGCACCGTCGCGCCGACGGGGCTTGCCGCAAGATGACGGATGTCGACCTCGGTGCCGACCGTGACCCAGCCCGGCTGAAGCGCCGCGCGGATCGCATCGCCCGATGTCATCTCCATCTCCAGAATCATCATCGGCGTCGCATAGACCATGGGCATGCCGGGCACGAAATGCCCGACCGTGCGCTCCACCGGTACCACCAGCGTGCGCTCGGCGCTCATGCCGACCTTGATGAAGTCGCGTGCGTCCATAGCTCTTTACCCAGTCGTCCTGGACAAGCGCAGCGAAGCGGAGCGCCGATCCAGGACCCATTACCCCGATTGCTCATCGTCGGCGCAGTCTAAACCACGACCTGCCGTAACAACTGCTCCCTGGGCTAATGGGTCCTGGCTTTCGCCAGGACGACATCTGTGTTTGCCGCACTAGCCGCCGCTACTTCTTCGCAGCCGCCGCGCGCTCCACAAACGTCTTTCCGCCCTTCATCTTATGAGCGAGCGGGGCTTCGTTGATCTGGATGACGACGGCATCGGCATCGACGCCGAGATTCTTCACCAGCGCCTGGGTGATGTCGCGCATCATGCCGGCCTTCTGATCGTCGGTGCGGCCCACGGCCATGCTGACAGTGATCTCGGGCATTTTTCTCTCCCTTGGGGCCGAACACCGGCCATTGACAGTCGCCATCAAACAGGACGTGGATGCCCGGGACAAGCCCGGGCATGGCGGCGTCAGCGAATAGCTAGCCCCAGCTCACGTCATGGCGCGCCAACACCTCGCGCACTTTTGCGACGAGGTCGGCCTCGCTGCACGAGAACTGCGCCGGGCGGCTCTCGCGCCATTCCTGGTTGGAAGCGATCGCGGCCGCCGCCTTCGCGCCCTCGATCAGATCCTTGATCTGCACCTCGCCGCGCGCTTTTTCATCCGAGCCCTGGATGATGACGCAAGGCGCATTGCGGCGATCGGCATATTTGAGCTGGTTGCCCATGTTCTTGGGATTGCCGAGATAAAGCTCGGCACGAATGCCGGCGCTACGCAGACTCGCGACCATCTTCTGATAATCGGCGACGCGGTCGCGGTCGAACACGGTGACGACGACGGGGCCGAATTCGGGCTTTGTGTCGAGCTTGCCGAGCAGCGTCAGCGCGGCCTGAAGCCGCGACACGCCGATGGAGAATCCGGTCGCCGGCACCGGCTCGCCGCGGAAGCGCGAGACGAGACCGTCATAGCGTCCGCCGCCGCCGACCGAGCCGAAGCGGACGGGGCGGCCCTTCTCGTCCTTGGTGTCGAGCAGCAGTTCGACCTCGTAGACGGGGCCGGTGTAGTATTCGAGGCCGCGGACGACGGAGGGATCGAGAATGATTCGATCAGGACCATATCCAGAAGCTCTAACGAGTCGTTCGATTTCCTCGAGTTCTTTGCGGCCTTGCTGTCCGATCTCGCTGTCGCGCAGCCTGATGTCGATCTGAGCAATCTTCTCATCAGCATCATCGACACGCTCAATAACACTCGTCACCAGAGCAATATCAGCGGGCTTCAGTCCGGCCCCCTTGGTGAAGTCGCCGGACTCGTCCTTGCGGCCCTCTCCGAGGAGTTGTTGGACTCCCGAAAGTCCCAGCCGATCGAGCTTGTCGATCGCGCGCATGATCGTGAGCCACTGTCCGTCACCGGCGATGCCGAGTGCGTCGCGAACACCGTCCAACACTTTTCGGTTGTTGACCTTCACCACGTAGGAGCCGCGCGCGATCCCGAGCGCCTCCATCGTGTCCGCCGCCATCATGCAGATCTCGGCATCCGCCGCCGGCGTCGCCGATCCCACAGTATCGGCATCGAACTGCATGAACTGGCGGAAGCGGCCGGGGCCGGGCTTTTCGTTGCGGAAGACGTAGCCGACGCGATAGCTGCGATACGGCAGGACCAGACCGTCGGTCCCGTAGCGCTCGCCGACATAGCGCGCGAGCGGTGCGGTCAAATCGTAGCGCAGCGAGATCCACTGTTCGTCGTCGTCCTGGAACGAGAACACGCCTTCGTTCGGACGGTCCTGGTCGGGCAGGAACTTGCCGAGCGCATCCGTGTATTCCATCGCCGGCGTCTCCACCGGCTCGAACCCGTAGAGCTCGTAGACCGCGCGGATCTTCTCGACCATCTCGCGCGTCGCCCGGATCGCGGCGGGATCGCGATCCTCGAGCCCGCGCGGCAGGCGCGCCTTCAGTTTCTGCGGTTTTTTGGGTTTTTCGGCCATGCGCGGCGTTTACCAGCCGACGCGCGAAGCGGCAACTGCCGGCTTGCGCCCACGGCTGCTCCATCCGCGCCCTCAGCGCGTCCGCATCCGCTTTCGGCAGCGACTTCAGCGTCGGCTTGATGGTTTCGCCGCCGACGATCTTGCCGTTGCGCATGAACATCCAGTCCGAGATGTCGGCCTCAGCGAACTCGACCTTGTCGCCTGCCCGCTTGCCCGGCAGATCGCGCGGCTCGTTGGCGAAGAGGCCGGAATAGGTTCCGTTCGGTAGCTTCTTCACCTCGGCCATCCAGATGTGCTCGCCGCCCCGGCGGGTCGAAAAGCGCACTTTCAGGGAATGCCCGGCCTCCGACGGCTTGGGCGCGTCATACGAGGCCCAGAAGGTGGGAAGCGTGCCACGGGCGCGCGCGATTGCGGTGTTCATCTCCGGATCGGTGGTGCGCACATCGACGATCGGCGAGCGGTCTTCCGCCACGACCTCGTGCGCGGGGCCGATGGTCAAAATGCCGAACACGGAGACGCCGGTAATTGCGGCAGCAACCGCCCATTTGAGGGATTGGGGGAGTTTGGAGGCCATGATCGCGATGTCCGGGATGCTTCGATATGTCGAAGCTTTGTCGCGGGGTCGTACAGGTGCGTTCATGCCGATTGGCGTTCCCCGGATGCTGCGCAACGCAACGCGCTTGCGGCGCGGTGCGCAGCTGATCCGGGGCAATCCGTAGAGATATGGGTCCCGGCTCTGCGTCGCGTCGCTGCGTGCCGCGCCGCGTCCGGGACACGAGATCTCAATCCACCTTGCGGATCCAGTTGTGCGGATCGTTGGTGCGGCCGTACTGGATGTCGACGAGCTGCTTGCGCAGGCCCATGGCGACGGGGCCGGCGGCGCCGCCGCTGATCTCGAAATCGCCGCTCACCGAGCGCACCTTGCCGATCGGCGAGATCACGGCGGCGGTGCCGCAGGCAAACGCTTCCTTGAGCTTGCCGCTTGCCGCGTCCTTGCGCCACTGGTCGAGCGAGTACAGTTCCTCGCGCACGGTCTTGCCGGCATCCCGGGCCAGCGCGATGATGGAGTCGCGGGTGATGCCGGGCAGGATGGTGCCGAGCGGCGGCGTCGACAGCGAGCCGTCCTCGAACACGAAGAACACGTTCATGCCGCCGAGCTCCTCGATGTAGCGGCGTTCGACCGCGTCGAGAAAGACGACCTGATCGCAGCCGTGCTGGATCGCTTCGGCCTGCGCGCGCAGGCTCGCGGCGTAATTGCCGCCGCATTTGACCGCGCCGGTGCCGCCGACCGCGGCGCGCGTGTAATTCTCCGAGACCCAGATCGACACCGGCGCAGGGCCGCCCTTGAAGTACGAGCCGACCGGCGAGGCGATCACCGCAAAAATGTATTCGGACGACGGCTTGACGCCGAGGAAGGTCTCGCTCGCGATCATGAAGGGGCGCAGATAAAGACTGCCCTCGCCGCCCGGCATCCAGGCGCGGTCGATGCGCACGACCTGCTCGACTGCCTCGATGAAGACGTCCTCGGGGATCTGCGCCATCGCCATGCGGTCGGCCGAGTCCTTGAAGCGCCGCGCGTTGGCGTCGGGGCGGAACAGGTTCACGCCGCCGTCGTCGCGCTTGTAGGCCTTGAGGCCTTCAAAAATTTCCTGGGCGTAGTGCAGCACGGCGCCGGCCGGATCGATCTGGAAATTGGCGCGGGCTTCGACGCGCGCCTCGTACCAGCCGCCCTTGGCCTGGTCGTAGCGGACCACCGCCATGTGGTCGGTGAAGACCCGCCCGAAGCCGGGGTCGACCAGCTTGGCGATGCGATCCTTCTCGGGGGTCGGATTGGATGCGGGCTGGATGTCGAATTTCATGCTCATGTCCTTGCCTCCCGCTACCGGTGGCGGCGCTGTTCTGGGCGCCCACCTGCCCTGATTTGGGCCGGCTGGCTTGATTGGTTAATGGCCGGACCGCCGCCAGCCTTGTTACGGCCGGGTTCCGTGGCCAGCATGTCACCGAGGACATGCTTTTGCGGAAGGCGGAAGTCCAGTATGTTTTGCCGAAATGCCGTTCGACAATCGCACGGTAGTTCTGCTCCGGCGGTCGCCGCCTGTCTGGCTCTCTCCGGCCGCCTGCTTCGATGCCCACCCGACGCGAAACGATCTAAAGTTTCGTGCGGATTGATCGTTTTGTAACATTGAAACCAAGATACGTCAATATGCCTGACATAAATTTCGCGACTCCCTCTCAAGACGCTGCCGAGCCTCGGCCGGCTGCAGACGACGGAGGCAATTTGCGCTGGGATATCATCGAACTGCTGTTCTTCGCCTATCGCGATTTCGTCGGCGATCCCGACCAGGAGCTGGAGGCGTTCGGCTTCGGCCGGGCCCACCACCGCGTCATGCACTTCGTCTATCGTTATCCCGGCCTCAAGGTCGCCGACCTCCTCGACGTCCTGCGCATCACCAAGCAATCGCTCGGCCGGGTGCTCAAGCAGCTCCTGGACGAGGGCTATATCGTGCAGAAGACCGGCGACAATGATCGTCGCCAGCGCCTGCTGTTTGCGACACCGAAGGGCGAAGCGCTGGTGCAGAAGCTCGCCGGCCTCCAGACCACGCGGATCACCAAGGCGCTCGCCGAGATGGCGCCGCAGGATGCCGAGACCATCAAGCGCTTCCTGCGCGCGATGATCGACCGCGACGATCCGGACAAGGTGCTGGAAACGATCTTCGCCACCACCGTCAATCAAGACAAGGAGTGACCGTGCCGCTCGCTGCCACGCTCGCCCGCCCGCCGGCACGCCCGGCCGACGATGCCCCGCATCTGCTGCTGGTCGACGACGACCGCCGCATCCGCGATCTGCTGTCGCGCTTTCTCGCCAGCGAAGGCTATCGCGTCTCGACCGCCGCCAGCGCCAGCGACGCGCGCGCGAAGCTCATGGGCCTGCACTTCGACCTCTTGATCCTGGACGTCATGATGCCCGGCGAGACCGGCTTCGATCTCGCCCGTTTCATCCGGACCTCGTCCTCGGTGCCGATCGTGATGCTGACGGCGCGGCATGAAGCGGAAGCGCGCATCGAGGGCCTGCAAATCGGCGCCGATGATTACGTGGCAAAGCCGTTCGAGCCGCGCGAGCTCGCGCTGCGCATCAACAACATCCTCAAGCGCGCCGCGCCGCCGCCGCAGGCCGCAGCAGTCGAGAAGATCGCGTTCGGTCCCTACGTCTACCACCTCGACCGCGGCGAATTGCGCCAGGGCGAAGACGTCATCCACCTCACCGACCGCGAGCGCGAGATGCTGCGGATCCTGTCGGAGACACCGGGCGAGACCGTGCCGCGCAGCGCGCTGACCGGCAATGGCAGCGTCAACGAGCGCGCCGTCGACGTGCAGATCAACCGCCTGCGGCGCAAGATCGAGACCGATCCCGCCAATCCGCTGTTCCTCCAGGCGGTGCGCGGCATCGGCTACCGGCTGGTAGCCTCGCCATAAAGCAGTGAATCGCCACCGATGAGCACGATCGATACCGGGCTGACGCTGTTGAAGAGCGCCGCCGGCCGCGTCTCCGCCGCCAATGGCTGGATGGGCAACGCGTTCAAGGGCTGGATGCCGACCGGCCTTTATGCGCGTGCGCTCCTCATCATGATCGTGCCGATGGTGATCCTGCAGTCGGTCGTCGCCTTCGTGTTCATGGAGCGGCACTGGAACACGGTGACACGTCGCCTGTCGGCCGCGGTGGTGCAGGACATCGCCGCGCTGATCGACGTCTACAAGGGCTATCCTCAGGACAGGGATCGCGACCAGATCCGCCGCATCGCGCAGCAGCGCCTCGGCCTCGTCGTCGATTTCCTCCCGGCCGGCGACATGCCACCGCCGGGACCAAAGCCGTTCTTCTCGCTGCTCGACCAGACGCTGTCGGTGCAGCTCGGCCGCCAGATCGGCCGCTCGTTCTGGATCGACACGGTCGGCCGCTCCAACCTCGTCGAGATCCGGATCCAGCTCGACGACGCCGTAATGCGCGTGTTCGCGCAGCGTAGCGCGGCCTATGCCTCGAACTCGGAGATCTTTTTGTTCTGGATGGTCGGCACATCGTCAATCTTGCTGATCGTCGCGGTGCTGTTCCTGCGCAACCAGATCAAGCCGATCCTGCGGCTTGCCGACGCCGCCGAAAGCTTTGGCAAGGGTCGGGAGGCACCGAATTTCCGCCCCAGAGGCGCCCGCGAGGTGCGGCGCGCGGCGGTCGCCTTTCTCGAAATGAAGTCGCGCATCGAGCGCACGATGGAGCAACGCACCGCGATGCTCGCCGGCGTCAGCCACGATTTGCGCACCATCCTGACCCGCTTCAAGCTCGAGCTGGCGCTGATCGGCGACAACCCCGAATTGGAGGGCATGCGCAAGGACGTCGACGAGATGTCGATGATGCTGGAGGACTACCTCGCCTTTGCCCGCGGCGATTCCGGCGAGCAGTCGCAGCCGACCGACATGGCGCAGGCGCTCGAAGAGCTGCGTAGCGACGCCGAACGCCACGGCCACGCTGCGACCGTTGCCTTCCACGGCCTGCCCGTGGTCACGGTGAAGCCGGCCTCGTTCAAGCGCTGCCTCGCCAACCTCGTCACCAACGCGGCGCGCTACGGCAGGACCATCGCCATCGCCGGCCAGCGCGATCACCGTTATTTGACCGTCACCGTCGACGACGACGGGCCGGGCATTCCCGCCCATTTGCGCGAAGAGGTGTTCAAGCCATTCCTGCGGCTGGACAATGCGCGCAACCAGGACGAGGGTGGGACCGGCTTGGGACTCGCGATCGCCCGCGACATCGCTCGCTCGCATGGCGGCGACATCACGCTCGGCGACAGCCCGATGGGGGGATTAAGGGCGAGCGTGCGGATACCGGTGTAGCTTTTCTTACCTCGCCCCGCTTGCGGGGAGAGGTCGGATCGCTCTTGCGATCCGGGTGAGGGGGTACAGTTACCTCGACGATCGCGCGTGCGGAGAGAGGCCCCTCACCCCAACCCTCTCCCCGTAAGAACGGGGGGAGGGAGCGCACCGGTTTCGCGGCGCTGCCTGCCCTACTTCGGCAGCAGCGCCTTCAGCTTGTCGACGTCGCGGACGTTCATCTTGAAGCCGCCGGGCATCACGATGTCGCCGGGCTTCTGGTCGGCCTTGCAGGCCCCTAACCACTTGGCTTCGAGCGTCATGGTGGAATCGCGGCCTGCCGCGCCGGCGGCACCGCCTTGCGCGTGCGACGACGTCTTCACCGTGTAGGCCGAGTTGAAATCGCCCGTGATCTCCGCATGCGAGGTCGTGCTGATGCCGGCGACGTTGCACTCGGAATCGCTGACATAGCCGGTTGCCGTCTTCTTGATGTCCTGCTTGGCGCAGAGCTGCTTGGCCATCGGGGAGACGTTGTTGTTCATCTCCTTGTCGACGGTCTCGTCGGTGCAGTGCTGCATGGTCATTTCCGGCATCGCCGAGCCGCTCCTGACCATCTTCAATTCCCACAGGCCGGCCTTGCGCACCGGCAGATCGTCGGCGCTGGCGCTGCCTGCCGACAAGACGAGGCAAAGGGCCGAGCCGAGCAAAGCGAGCTTGCGCGTCATGTGGGAAGCTCCCGGCTGAGAGATCGCGGCGTTACGAAAACGCCTCAGTAGAGCGTGCGGATCGGCTGGTCGGCGGCGCCATAGGGCACCCAGCGGCAGGAGAACGAGATGTAGCCGCCCTCATAGGCCTGCACCGCCAGGAATTTCACGACCTTGCCGTAGCGCGCGCAGTGATCGACCGCGACCTGCCGCGCATCGACCTGGGTTGCCATCGAATAGGCGATGATGCCGCCGGTGTCGTTGCCCTTGAACGGAGGCACCGGAAGGAGATCGGCGCGCGCCGACTGGCTCGCCATCATACCCAAGGCAAGTAGGCCCGCGGCCGCAATGATTCGCATTCCCGTCACTCCGATTGGTTGGCGGCAGTTTACGGTGCCGGCGCGGCGGTGGAAAGAACGGAAGGCCGGCTGCAGCGACGTTGCGGTCAACTCGTCGGCAAGTGTTGCCGTGCTGCACTTGACCTCCCCCGGCCTTCGCGGCACCGTCCGTCCCTCGCAGATCATGCTGTCTGGATTGCCCATGCGCGCCTCGACCTTCCTGAAATCGCTCCGCTTTGCCGCCGTGCTCGGCCTCCTGTTCGGGGCGCTGTCGCTCGGTGAGGCCAGGGCCGCCAATCCGCTGGAGCTGAACTTCTGGCTGAGCGGGCCGCGCTATGACGGCAACGTCTCCGAATGCGACAGGGCGCTGCCGACGATCGCCACCCAGTTCTGGGAGAAGGAAAGCTCGTTCTGGAATTCCTCGTTGAAGATCACCGGCTTCACCGCCGTTCACGAGACCGCGTTCCGGCCTTGGGCATCCGACAACATTCCGCGCCGCTTTTGCTCCGGCGAGGCCATGCTCACGGACGGCAAGATGCGCAAGGTGCACTTCTCGATCGTCGAGGATGGTGGTTTCGCCGGTTACGGCCAGGGCGTCGAATGGTGCGTGGTCGGGCTCGACCGCAACTGGGCCTACAATCCGTCCTGCCGCGCCGCCAAGCCCTAAACTCACAAGCCCTAAACTCAACAGGCCCCGATTCGGACCGATCAGGCGGCCCAACGATGGCCCGCCCGAAATTTGTTCTTGAAATGTTCCTATCGCCTGCTAGGCTTGTTGCACAGTCTAGTTGAGGGGCGTCGCCATGTTTCATTCCAGATTGCATTCGTTTTCCCGCCTGATGATCTCGCTGACGCTTGCGGCCGGGCTGGCTGCGCTGGCCGGCGGCGCGAAGGCCCAGGACAAGCGGCAGAACGCGCCCGGCGAATTCGATTTTTATGTGCTGTCGCTGTCGTGGTCGCCCTCCTTCTGCGAGGAGGCGGCGGAGCGCGGCGGGCGTTCGCAGACCCAGTGCAGCGGACGGCCCTACGCTTTCGTGGTGCATGGTCTGTGGCCGCAATATGAGAACGGTTTTCCGGAATATTGCCAGCGGCCGTCGCCGCGGCTGAACCGCAGCATCGTCTCCTCGATGCTCGATCTGATGCCCGCGCCGGGGCTGATCTTCAACGAGTGGGACAAGCACGGCACCTGCTCGGGGCTCGCCGACCGCAGCTATTTCGAGACGATCCGGAAGGCGCGCGCCGCGATCAAGATTCCGGCCGAATATCTCGATTTGTCGCAGGCCAAGACCGTGGCGCCGGCGGAGGTGGAGGAGGCCTTCATCAAGGCCAATCCGGGCCTCAGCAATGCCGCGGTCTCGATCACCTGCAACCGGACGCGGCTGTCCGAAGTCCGCATCTGCCTCAGCAAGGACCTGCAATTCCGCGCTTGTGAGGAGATCGACCGCCGCGCCTGCCGCCGCGACCAGGTGACGATGCCGCCGATCAGGGGTGGTTAGACCGAGTCCCCAGATCGTCATTCCGGGGCGCGCGACTTGTCCGCCGAAGCTCGAAGAGCGAAGGCGGAAGCGCGCACTATGATGCGCAATTGCGCATCCGAGAATCCATTTGTCCGCATTGTTGGTGGCGAAATGGATTCCGGGTTGGGTCCTGGCGCACCGCCCCGGAATGACGGCAGTTACTTTCATCGCGCGATGTCGTAACTCTGTCCCATGAACTACCGCCACGCCTTCCATGCCGGCAACTTCGCCGATGTCATCAAGCACATCGTGCTGGCGCGCATCATCACCTATCTTCAGGACAAGCCAGGGGCGTTCCGCGTCATCGACACCCATGCCGGCGCAGGCCTCTACGATCTCGAAAGCGACGAGGCGCGCCGCGGCGGCGAGTGGCTGACGGGCATTGCGCGGCTGATGCAGGCGCGGCTGTCGAACGAGGCCATGGCGCTGACCAAGCCCTATGTCGATATCGTCCGCGCCTTCAATCCGAAGGGCGAGCTCAAGGCCTATCCGGGCTCGCCGCTGATCGCACGCGGCCTGCTCAGGCCGCAGGACCGCCTCGTGGTCTGCGAGCTCGAGCCGAAGGCGCGCAAGGCGCTGATCGGCGTGCTGCGCCGCGACGAACAGGCCCGCGTGGTCGATCTCGACGGCTGGGTGGCGCTGCCGGCCTTCGTGCCGCCGAAGGAACGGCGCGGCCTCGTGCTGATCGACCCGCCATTCGAGGCAAAGGACGAGTTCGACAAGCTGGGCGAGGCCTTCTCGGCGGCTTTCGCGAAATGGCCGACCGGTATCTATGTAATCTGGTATCCCGCCAAGAGCCGGCGCGCCACCGACGCGCTGGTGCAATCAGTGGCGCGGCTCGCAGCCGCAGCAAAGCCGCCGGGAAAATGCCTGCGCCTCGAATTCAGCGTGGCGCCGCAAGCCGACGGCGCTGCCCTCACCTCCAGCGGGCTCTTGATCGTCAATCCCCCTTACACGCTGCACGGCGAGCTCAAGACGATCCTGCCCGAGCTGGAAATGCCGCTCGGCCAGGGCGGCGCTGCCAGATTCCGATTAGAGGTGCCGAGGCCGTAACACTCCGGCATTCTTGGGAAAAATATGCAGGAGCCGTAGTCAATCTGCGAAGAACCGTATTATGCTGTTTCCGTGACTGGCTTTACGTTCCGCTTCCGCGAATGGTTGCGGCGGAGTGAAGGCCTAAGAAAGATCCAGTCGGACCGAATGGTCTGCCCAAGGATGGCCAGCTCCCGGGCTTCGTAAGGCCCGGTCATGTCGTGACGTGCGTCTGCGTCGCGACGGAGGAGCAATGAGGGGGAGTTTCCCGATGGCCATGACGGGAACGGTCAAGTTTTTCAACGGCGAGCGCGGCTACGGATTCATCAAACCGGACGACGGGGGCCGCGACGTCTTCGTGCATATTACTGCTGTGGAGCGGGCCGGACTGAAGGACCTTGCCGAAGGACAGCGTATTACTTTCGAAGTCGAACCGGACAAGAAGGGGAAGGGGCCGAAGGCGGTCAATTTGGTCATCCTTTCCTAGCGAGCCTGGCATAAAAAAATCCCGGCCGCAAAGCGGCCGGGAGGTTGGTCCGGTATTTTCTTCTTTAGCTATCAGAAGTGATAGTTCACGCCTGCGCGCACAACGCTGGCGCTATAGCCGTTTGACACGCCTGTAATCGCGAACTGACTCGTCGACAGATCGATGTAGAGATATTCGAGCTTGGCGCTCCAGTTCGGCGCGAAGCCGACTTCCGCGCCGGCACCGATGGTCCAGCCAGCGCTGGTGTGCGACTCCGTCCAGCCGAACGTCTGCGCGCGCAGCTCGCCGAAGGCGAGGCCCGCCGTGCCGTAGAACAGCACGTTGCTGAAGGCGTAGCCGGCGCGGCCGCGCAGGGTGCCGAACCACGGATTGGAGAACTTCCACGGCGCGAAGGTGTCGTCGGCACCGGCGGCCTGGATGTCGCCCTCGACGCCGAACACCCACGGGCCGTTCTGGAAATTGTAGCCGGCCTGAACGCCGCCGACGAAGCCGGACGGCTTCGCGGGATTATTGTTCACCGAGCCCCATTCGTAGCCGAGATTGGCACCGAGATACGGGCCCGCCCAGCTATAGCCGTTGAGCGGCTGATTGACCGTGTAGGGCGCGCGCTGCCCGTAATTGAGGTCGGCCGCCTCTGCCGAAGCCGTCCAGCCGGCTGCAACCAACGCGGCTGCGCCCACAACGAGCCTCTTCATCACACACTCCAACGCAACTGCCGTCACCGGGGGCGATGCCTGCGCCGCCGCGCGAAGCAAAACCGCATGGTTACGGAACCAAGACTTTTTCGCGTAAGATTTATCGAGAGTTTTAAGTTAAAGGCCTGTTAAGTCGGGTTACCGCGCTGTTAACAAGCTTAAGCAAGCGTTACCGGGAACTGCGCCACCATCCTGTGCGCGTGCCGCACGGCCGGAACTTCAAATCAGCACCCCCAGCGCCTAAATTCGCACCATGGTTCACGATTCCACTGACGACCCGGACGACGCGCGCGCGCGCAAACCCGTGCGCGGCAACGCGCCGGACGCCCCGCCCCAGGACACGGAAATGGCGCCGCCGGATCTCGATCCCGCAACCGCAAGCGGTGACGACGAGGACGACGCACGGCTGCCGGATATCCTGGAAGAGAGCGGCACGGTCGGCGAAGAGCCGCTGGCGACCGGCCATGAGGCGATCGAGCGCGCGGTCCGCCTCGCCCCCACCTCGCCCGGCGTCTACCGCATGCTCAATGCGAATGCCGACGTGCTCTATGTCGGCAAGGCCAAGAACGTCAAAAAGCGCCTGTCGAACTATGCGCGCCAGAGTGCGCCGCAGCCGGCGCGCATCCTGCGCATGATCGCCGCCACCGTTACCGTGGAGATCGTCTCGACCAACACCGAGACCGAAGCGCTGCTGCTGGAAGCCAACCTCATCAAGCAGCTTCGGCCCCGCTTCAACGTGCAGCTGCGCGACGACAAGTCGTTTCCCTATATCCTGATCACCGGCGACCATTGGGCGCCGCAGATCCTGAAGCATCGCGGCGCGCAGACCCGGCCCGGGCGCTATTTCGGTCCGTTCGCCTCCGCCGGCGCCGTCAACCGCACCATCACCGCCTTGCAGCGCGCGTTCCTGGTCCGCTCCTGCACGGATTCCTTCTTCGAGAGCCGCAGCAGGCCCTGCCTGCTCTACCAGATCCGCCGTTGCGCCGGCCCCTGCACCCGCGAGATCGACTTCCCCGGCTATACGACACTGGTGCGCGAAGCGACCGACTTCCTCTCCGGCAAGAGCCAGGCGGTGAAGCAGGAGCTCGCTGGCGAGATGGAAAAGGCTTCCGGCGAGCTCGAATTCGAAACCGCGGCGCTCTACCGCGACCGCCTCGCTGCGCTCTCTGCGATCCAGTCGCAGCAGGGCATCAATCCGCGCACGGTGGAAGAAGCCGACGTGTTCGCCATCCACCAGGAGGGCGGCTTTTCCTGCGTCGAGGTGTTCTTCTTCCGCACCGGACAGAACTGGGGCAACCGCGCCTATTTTCCGCGCGCGGAGAAGACCTTTACGCCGGAGGAAGTGCTCGGCTCCTTCCTCGCCCAGTTCTACGACGACAAGCCGCCGCCGAGGAATATCCTGCTCTCGCACGAGATCGAGGAGAGCGAGCTGCTCGCCGACGCGCTGGCGATCAAGGCCGGCCGCAAGGTCGAGGTTTCCACGCCGAAGCGCGGCGAGAAGAAGGAGCTCGTCGCCCACGCGCTCACCAATGCGCGCGAGGCGCTGGGCCGCAAGCTCGCGGACACCGCGACACAGAGCCGCCTGCTGGACGCCATGGCCACGACGCTGAGCCTGCCGCATTCGCCGAAGCGGATCGAGGTCTACGACAACAGCCACATCCAGGGCACCAACGCAGTCGGCGCCATGATCGTCGCCGGCCCGGACGGCTTTGTGAAGAACCAGTACCGCAAGTTCAACATCAAGTCGGAAGGACTCACGCCTGGCGACGACTACGCCATGATGCGCGAGGTGCTCGAGCGCCGCTTCAAGCGCCTGATCAATCCGCCCGAAGAAGGGGCCGCCAAGGCCAAGGACGACGATTTCCCGCAATGGCCCGATCTCGTGATCATCGACGGCGGCCGCGGCCAGCTCAACGCCGTCCGGGAAATCTTTGCAAATCTCGGCCTGACCCAGGTGGCGCTGATGTCGGTGGCCAAGGGGCCGGACCGGGATGCCGGCCGCGAGACCCTGTTCATGCCGGAGCGCGAGGCGATCAAGCTGGAGCCGCGCGACCCCGTGCTCTATTTCATCCAGCGGCTGCGGGACGAGGCGCACCGCTTCGTCATCGGTTCGCACCGCAAGCTGCGCAAGAAGGACATCCGCGAGGCCGGCTTGCAGGAGATTCCGGGCATCGGTCCGTCACGCAAACGTGCCTTGCTGCACCATTTCGGAACCCTGAAGGAGATCGAGAGGGCCTCGATCGGCGATCTCGGCAAGGTTCCGGGGGTGAGCGCCGAGAGCGCCCGCAGGATTTTCGAGTATTTCCATCCCCAGCCGGGGTGAACTAAAGGGGGGCCGCGGTCATATGGTCGTCGTATCCCGCACCCCATTTGGGGAGCGGAACGGTTGACCTTCAGGCTGCAGCGGTATTGGTAGGACGAATGAACATCGCCACGACACGAGGGACGACCAGCCGCGCGATGTCCCTCCCGAACATCCTGACCTACGGCCGGATCGCCGCGATTCCGGTCGTGGTCGGGTGCATCTATGCGCAGTCGATCATGGACGGTCCGCTTTGGCTGCGCTGGGTTGCGGTCGCCGTCTTCATCGCCGCTGCGGTCACCGACTACCTCGACGGTTATTACGCGCGGATCTGGAATCAGCAATCGGCATTCGGCCGGATGCTCGATCCGATCGCCGACAAGCTGCTGGTCGCCTCGTGTCTCCTCATGCTGGCCGCCGACGGCATCATCCACGGCTGGTCGCTGTGGGCCGCCATCGTGATCCTGTGCCGCGAGATCCTGGTCTCGGGCCTGCGCGAATATCTCGCCGCGCTGCGCGTCAGCGTGCCCGTGACCAAGCTTGCGAAGTGGAAGACGACCGTTCAGCTCATCGCCATCGGCTTCCTGCTGGCGGGTCCGGCCGGCGATGAGGTGGTGCCCATGGTCTCGATGATCGGACTGGTCCTGCTCTGGGCCTCGGCGATCCTCACCATGTACACCGGCTACGACTATTTCGGCGCCGGCATCCATCACCTCATCAAGGAGGATGAGGGATGAAGGTGAAGTATTTCGCCTGGGTGCGCGAGCGCGTCGGCAAGGCCGAGGAAACGATCGAGCCGCCCGCGACCGTGCGCACCGTGGAAGAGCTGATCGCCTGGCTGTCCGGCCAAAGCGAAGCCTACGCCTACGCCTTCGAGAAGCCGAAGGTGATCCGCGCCGCGATCGACCATGCCCACGTCAAGCCGGACGCCATGATTGCAGGCGCCCGCGAGATCGCGTTCTTCCCGCCGATGACCGGCGGCTAGGCCATGACCTTTCCCGTCACCACCTGCCCCGTCACCATTCGTATCCAGCAAGACGATTTCGACATCGCGCGCGAGATCGCGGTCCTGACCGGGAGCCGCACCGACATCGGCGCAGTCGTGAGCTTTTCCGGCATTTGCCGCGGCGACGAGGACAGCGCGAAGATCGCCGCGCTCTCGCTCGAGCATTATCCTGGTATGGCGGAGGAAGAGATCAGGCGCCATGCCGACGAGGCCACCTCGCGCTGGCCTCTCAACGGCGTCACGGTGATCCATCGCGTCGGCCGGTTCATGCCCGGCCAGAACATCGTGCTGGTGCTGACCGCCTCGCAGCACCGCCAGGCAGCGTTCCAGGCAGCCGAGTTCCTGATGGATTATCTCAAGACCAACGCGCCGTTCTGGAAGAAGGAAGAGAGCGCCACCGGCACCGGCTGGGTCGAGGCCCAGACCCGCGACGACGAAGCCGCCGCACGCTGGACCCGACCCTGATGGCAACAACATCTAAAAAGACCGTGCGCGGCCGCGCCGCGCCAAAGCTCGCGAAAGTGAGCCGCGGCGAGCTTGTCACGCTGATCGATTTCGTCCGCTATGCGGTGAGCCGCTTCAATGAGGCCAAGCTCGCCTTTGCCCACGGCACGCCCGATCCGGTCGCGGAAGCAGCCTTCCTGGTCTGTGAAGCCCTGCATCTGCATCCCGATCAGTTCGAGATTTTTGCCAACGCGCGCGTCTCGGCCGCCGAGGGCAAGACCATCATCGATCTCATTCATCAGCGCGTCACCACGCGCAAACCGGCCGCCTATCTCGTCAACAAGATCTACATGCGCGGCCTGCCGTTCTATGTCGACGAGCGCGTCATCGTTCCCCGCTCCTTCATCGGCGAGCTGCTGGGGTCGCATTTCGGCGGCGACGGCGAAGCCGGCTCGCTGATCGACGACCCCACCGCGGTCGAGCGGGTGCTCGATCTCTGCACGGGGTCGGGATGCCTCGCGATCCTCGCCGCACATCATTTTCCGAACGCCACGATAGACGCGGTCGATATCTCCAAGGGCGCGGTCGAAGTCGCCGGACGAAATGTCGGCGAACACGGGCTCGATGACCGGATCAGCCTGCATCGCGGCGACCTGTTCGCTCCGCTCGGTGACGCCAAATACGACCTGATCATCACCAACCCGCCTTATGTCGACGCCGAGGGCATGGCGGCGCTGCCGCCGGAGTGCCGGGCCGAGCCGAAGCTCGCCTTCGACGGCGGCGCCGACGGTCTCGACGTGGTGCGCCGGATCCTGCGCGATGCGCCCGACCACTTGACGCAGGATGGTGGGCTGATCTGCGAGATCGGCCGCGGCCGCGAATTGGTCGACGAGGCCTTTCCGGAACTGCCGCTGCTCTGGCTCGACACCGAGGACTCCGAGGGCGAGGTGTTCTGGATCGCGGCCGGCGATCTCGGCTGATCCGTCACGACGGGCATACCTCGTCGGAACAAGTCAAATACCGCCACGTTCATCCCCGACGAAGGTCTCGCTGTCGGAGGATATCCGCATGCTCGCGCCATCGGGCGAATTGCTGCGCGCCGGCGTCGCGCTCAAGCTCAACCATCTCAAGCGCGCCGCCGAGTCCTATCTGCGTGACCGCACCAGCCAGGCCACAGGACGCGCGAGGTCCTACGCAGTCGCGGCGGGCCTGTTCGTGGCGGCTGGGCTGTTCCTGGTCGCAACCTTCTTCGTTGGCCTGATCGCTCTGTATCGTTGGATTGCAATCACCCACGGTCAATTCTGGGGTTTTGGTGCCGTCGCGGCCGTGCTGCTGGTGCTGGCCGCGGCCTGTGCCGGGGTCGCTCTGGCTCAGATGAAACGTCGTGACAGGCCGGTCGTGCCGCTTGCCAGCCGGATGCGCGTTGCGATCGCCACGCCGCGGATCCCGCGCGGAACGGTCAAGCAGGCGGTGAAGGAGGTCGCGACGACGATCCCCCTGGCACCGCTCGCGCCGGGTGAACGCGGCCATGGCGGCAACGCTTCGTCGGCTCGGACCACCCGGCCCGTGCAGCTTGGACTGATGCTCGCAGCCGTCGGATTGATGGGGTTCACGGCGGCGCGCCGAAGACGTCACGGTCGAAGATTGGGCGCTTAAATGCCGGCGCGGCACTCCGAGCAGTTCGACAGTTGGCTGTTGATCGCCGCCACGGCCGTTTTCGTGCTGACCGCGGAACGCTACCTCGAGGAGTCCGGCTTTGGCCGCTCCGGGCCTCCGCAAGACCATCGCAACAGTGAGGCGAATTCCCCTGAAACGAGCCCGGCGGGCGCAGCCATGCAGCCCGGCCGTGGCCGCCGCTCGAAAAACCCGTTCGCGATCCCCTGGGCAGGCTGGAAGGACATCTTCTGGCGCACCTATCAGCGCATCGACGACGATCGCCTGCTCGCGACCGCTGGCGGCGTCGTTTTCTTCGGGCTGCTGGCGATCTTTCCGGCCGTGACCGCGCTCGTCTCGTCCTATGGACTGTTCGCCGATCCCTCCACCATCAGCTCCAACCTCCAGACGTTGGCGACGATGCTGCCCGAGGGCTCGTTCCAGATCGTCGAGGACCAGGTCGGGCGGGTGGTGTCGAATGGCAATACGGCCCTCGGCGCCACCTTCCTGTTCGGCCTCGTGCTTGCGATCTGGAGCGCCAATGCCGGCGTCAAATCGATTTTCGATGCTCTCAACGTCGCCTATGAGGAACGCGAGAAGCGCAGTTTCATCAAGCTGAACCTGATGTCGCTGGCCTTCACAATCGGCGGCATCGTGGCCGTCCTGGTGATGGTCGGCACCGTGGTCGCCTTTCCGCTCGCGCTTGATCATCTCGGCATCGCACCCGAAAGCAAGCTGATCGTCGCGCTGGCGCGATGGCCGCTGCTGCTCGTCATCCTGCTCGCCGCACTCGCCATCCTCTACCGCTTCGCGCCCAGTCGCGACGCGCCGCGCTGGCAATGGCTGAGCATCGGCGCGGTGACGGCCGGGATCCTCTGGATCGCCGGCTCGGCCCTGCTGTCGTGGTATCTGTCCGAATTCGCCAATTACAACGCGACCTACGGCTCGCTCGGCGCGGCGATCGGCTTGATGACGTGGATGTGGATGTCGGCGATCGTCATCATGTTCGGGGCCGAGTTGAATTCGGAGATCGAACGGCAGACCCTGCGCGACACGACCACCGGGCCGCCCAAGCCGCTCGGCACCCGCGAGGCCGTCGCGGCCGACACGGTCGGCGCCGCCGCGCCATCCTGACTCCGCGCGCCGGCCGCTATCCCCTCGAATCAACAATGATGTTAAGGTCATGCCGCTTGGGGGAGCATGGGGCGTGACGGGTTCGAAACGCCACCCGTGTTTTCCCGGTCAGGCAGTCAGCTCTTGAGGCGTAACGCGCGGCATGATTCGTATTTCGACGATCTTCATCGCCATTTGCATGGTTCTGGTCGCGGCCTCGCTCGGGCTCGTGCTCTACGCGGTCGCCGGCATCAGCGGAACCGAATCCGCGATCGTGGCGCTGACGGCGCTGACCTTCCTGATCCTCTACAATGCAGTGTCGATGCGGCTGCGCGACCGCAGCGACGTCGGCGGCCAGATCGCCGACCTTTCGCGCGGCACCGCCGACCTCGCCCGCCAGGTGGCCGAGTTCGGCCGCCGGCTTGCCGCGGTCGAAGGACGCATCGCCTCCTCCAATTCGACCAACTCCGACCGTATCCAGTCGGTGGTCGGAGAGATCAACGAGCTCGGCGGATTGGTCAGGCAGCTCGCCACCACCGTGTCGACCCATGAGGATTTGTTGGCCGGCAACGCGCCGGTGCCGGCCCCCGCTCCGGCCGCGAGGCTGGAGCCTGAGGCACCGCTCGACTTGATGGCCCCGTTCGAGGAGGAGCGGCCGGCTGCCCCTCCCCCAGCTCCCGCGCCGCCGCCGCGGCCGGCACCACCGGCGATCCGGATCCAGGCCGCCAATCCGGTTCAGATGGCCAACGGCCGCAACCAGACCCAACTGCTGGCGACGCTGCGCAACGCGATCGACGAGAACCGCATCGACATCTTCCTCCAGCCGATGGTGACGCTGCCGCAGCGCAAGGTCCGCTTCTACGAGGCCGTGACGCGCCTGCGCGACGAGCGAGACCAGCTGGTCGCGGCCGAGGAGTTCATCAGCATCGCGGAGGTTTCCGGCCTGATCGGGCGCATCGACAACATGGTGATGCTGCGCTGTGTGCAGGTGCTGCGACGCCTGATGGTGCGCAACAAGGAGGTCGGCGTGTTCTGCAACGTCGCGGCTTCCACGCTCGGCAATTCCACGACCTTCGCGCAATACCTCGACTTCCTCGAGGCCAATCGGGCGCTGGCGCCCTCCCTGGTGCTGGAATTCAAGCAATCGACCTTCCGCAATCTCGGCCCGGCCGAGACCGAGAACCTCGCAGCGCTCGCCCAGCGCGGTTTCCGCTTCTCGATCGACCATGTCACGGATTTGCGCATCGAGCCGCGCGAGCTCGCCGACCGCGGCGTGCGCTTCATCAAGGTGCCGGCCTCGCTCCTGCTCGACCCCAGGCAGGCTTCGGCGTCGGACATCCACCCCTCCGACCTCTCCGACCTGCTCGGCCGCTTCGGCATCGACCTGATCGCCGAGCGGATCGAGGGCGAGCGCGCCGTGATCGACCTGCTCGACTATGACGTGCGGTTTGGCCAGGGGTTTTTGTTCGCGCCGCCCCGGCCATTGCGGCCTGAAGGGGCATCTGCTACCGGCGGGGCCTCGCCGAACCAGGCGCAGGATATTCAGGGATCCAATGGCTCCGCTCCCCCCAGCCCAGGCGCGACGTCTTCAGCGCCTCCGGCCCAACGCATCACCGGCAACGCCGCGCTCGCGCGCCGCATCTGATCGGCCGAGCGCATCATGACCACGCTGCATTTCGCCGAAAGCCTGCGCGAGCTCGTGGATGGCGTGGACGTCGTGCTCAGCGACATCTGGGGCGTGGTCCATAACGGCCTCGAATCCTTCCCCGAAGCCTGCGAGGCGCTGCACACCTATCGCAGTCGCGGCGGAACGGTGATCCTGATCACCAACGCGCCGCGCCCGGCCGACTCCGTGCAGCGGCAATTGCGCAAGCTCGGCGTCGCAGATGAGACCTATGACGCGATCGTGTCCTCAGGCGACCTGACGCGGCTCTATGTCGCCGAGCATCCCGGCCGCAAGATGTTCTGGCTAGGCCCCGAGCGCGACAACTCGATCTACCGCGGCCTCGATGCGGTGACCGCGCCGCTGGAGGAGGCGGATTACATCGTCTGCACCGGCCTCTATGACGACGAAACCGAGACGGCGGAAGACTATCGCGGCATGATGCTGAAGGCGCGCGAGCGCAAGCTGACGCTGGTCTGCGCCAACCCCGACATCGTGGTGGAACGCGGCGACCGGCTGATCTATTGCGCCGGCGCGATCGCGGAGCTCTATCGCGAGCTCGGCGGCGAGGTGATCTTCTACGGCAAGCCGCACCGGCCGATCTACGAGCGCGCGATGGCGCTCGCCGGCGAACGCCGGGGCCAACAGATCGACCGCAAAAAGGTGCTCGCGATCGGCGATTCCGTCCGTACCGACCTCACCGGCGCACGCGAATTCGGCATCGATTGCCTGTTCGTGACCCGCGGCATCCATGCCGAGGAATTCGAGGGTCTCGACCAGCTCGACCCGGCTTCCGTGCTGGAATTGTTCGGCCACCCGCCGAAGGCGCTGATGCGCGAACTGAAGTGGTAGCGAGCTGATCGTCATTCCGGGCTGATGTGGAGCATCGAATCCGGAATGACAAACCCAACGCAGAAAACCCGGGACAACCGCCCGGGCCTTCCGAATTCACTGATCGCTTCGATCGCGCCTTACGCGCTCGCCATGTCCGGGAAGACCGCCTCGATCTTGGTCTTCAGCGTCGCCGCGTTGAACGGCTTGACGATGTAGTTGTTCACGCCGGCCTTCTTGGCCGCGATCACGTTCTCGGTCTTCGATTCGGCCGTGATCATGATGAAGGGCGTGGTGGCGAGGTTCGGATCCGCGCGCACTTCGCGCAGCAGGTCGTAACCCGTCATCGGCTCCATGTTCCAGTCGGAAATCACGAGCCCGTACTTCTTGCCGCGCATCTTGTTCAGCGCTGCCGAACCGTCGCTGGCATCATCGATATTCTCGAAGCCAAGCTGCTTCAGGAGGTTCCTGATGATACGGATCATGGTGCTGTAGTCATCAACCACCAGAACCGACATCGACAAATCAACCGCCATCTCGACTCCCCCAACGCAAACCCAGGAAATATTACGATCGGACCTGCCAGGCCGGAGCTCGGCGGTTCCACGCTCAAGGACTAACACCAAGGCGTTAAACAGCGCGTTAACTGAGGACGCCCCCGGTGGACTGAAATCGCATTCGATGCGGCCGCCCCCTCCCGCTTGACTTCATCCGGCCGGTCGAGCCACGGTCCCGGCCGGTCCCGCCGGCTCGAGAATTCCCCTGATGGCCCCGCATTTTACCGTTATCCGTGACACCACGCCGGACTCCGCCATTGCAAGGGGTGCCGTGGTCGCCATGGGCAATTTCGACGGCGTTCATCTCGGCCATCGCGCCGTGATCGCTGCAGCCCTGGAAATGGGCCGGACGCATGGCCGCCCTGCGCTGGCATTGACCTTCGAGCCGCATCCGCGCCGGTTTTTCAGCCCCAACACCCCGCAATTCCGCCTGACGGACGAGCGTGCCAAGCTGCGGCTTCTGGCCGGCGCCGGACTTGCCGGCGCCGTGGTCATGACCTTCGACAAGTCCCGCGCCGGGACCAGCGCGCAAGACTTCATTCACCATGACCTGATCGGGCGCCTGGGCATCGGCGGAATCGCCGTCGGCTACGACTTCCACTTCGGCAAGGGTCGCGTCGGCTCGCCGAGCCTCCTGGTCAACGAGGCGCCCCGGCTTGGCATCGAGGTCGACGTGCAGCCGCATATCGACTTCGACGAGCGGCCGGTCTCCTCCAGCGCGATCCGGATCGCGCTCGCGGAAGGCCAGCTCGACGAGGCCACCACCATGCTGGGCGGCCCCTGGTTCATCACCGGCGAGGTCGTCCACGGCGAGAAGCGAGGCCGCGACCTCGGTTATCCCACCGCCAACATCCGCCTCGACGCCAATTGCGGCCTCAAGCACGGTATCTATGCGGTGCGGGTCGGCCGCGGCGCCGAGCGGCTGGACGGGGTGGCAAGCTTCGGCCGCCGCCCGACGTTTGATAATGGCGCGCCGCTGCTGGAAATCTTCCTGTTCGACTTCAAGGGCGACCTTTACGGACAGACGCTCGACTGCGCCTTCGTCGGCTTCATCCGCGAGGAGCTGAAATTCGACGGCCTGGATGCCCTGATCCGGCAGATGGACGACGATTCCGCCCGCGCCCGCGCCATCCTCGCTGCCGCCCCGGACGCGTTTCCGAGGCTTGGCGTCATCGATTGAGGCCGAAAACCGGCCCGCCGAACCTTTTGCGCTTCCCCCGCCCCCCTGCTATGGAGAGCCCATGTTTGCGCGGCGCATCATAGGGATTAGCGGCCCGGCTTCCGCCTGAGCCTTCGGCTCGGCGCAAGACCGGGATGTTGTCGTTTCACCCCGCGATTCCGCATCGCCATCCGTTCCCGCGCCCTTCCGAGCCAGTCAGCCTCATGTCCGAAAAGCCGCAAAAGTCCCAAAAGTCTGAAGTCAAAGACTATTCCAAAACCCTGTTCCTGCCGCAGACCGAATTCCCGATGCGCGCCGGCCTGCCGCAGCGCGAGCCGGAGATCCTCAAGCGCTGGTACGAGATGGGCCTCTACGAGAAGCTGCGCGAGAGCGCCAGGGGCCGCGACAAGTTCGTGCTGCATGACGGCCCGCCCTATGCCAACGGCAACATCCATATCGGCACGTCGCTGAACAAGATCCTGAAGGATCTCGTCACCAAGAGCCAGCAGATGCTCGGCTTCGATTCCAACTACGTTCCGGGCTGGGACTGCCACGGCCTGCCGATCGAGTGGAAGGTCGAGGAGGAGCATTATCGCAAGAAGGGCAAGCAGAAGCCCGATTTCCGCGACAGTGCCGCGATGATCGATTTCCGCAAAGAGTGCCGCGCCTACGCGACGCACTGGCTCGGCGTTCAGCGCGAGGAGTTCAAGCGCCTCGGCGTGATCGGCGACTGGGATCATCCCTACGCCACCATGAGCTATCCGGCCGAGGCCCAGATCGCGCGCGAGCTGATGAAGTTTGCCGCCAACGGCACGCTCTATCGCGGCTCCAAGCCGGTGATGTGGAGCGTGGTCGAGAAGACCGCACTCGCCGAAGCCGAGGTCGAGTACGAGGACTACACGTCCGATACGGTGTGGGTGAAATTCCCGGTTACCTCGCCCGCGCACGGCGCATTGGCAAATGCGTCCGTCGTGATCTGGACCACGACGCCGTGGACGCTGCCGGGCAACCGCGCCATCTCGTTCTCGCCGAAGATCGCCTATGGCCTCTTTGAGGTCACGGACGCCCCTGGCGACAACTGGGCCAAGACCGGCGATCTCCTGATCCTCGCGGACGCGCTCGCCGAAGAAGTGTTCAAGCAGGCGCGCGTGACCGCCTACAAGAAGGTCCGCGACATCCCCGGCGATACCATGGACGCGATCGAATGCGCCCACCCGCTGAAGGGTCTTGCCGGCAGCTACGAATTCATCGTGCCGCTTTTGTCCGGCGATCATGTCACCGACGACACCGGCACCGGTTTCGTGCACACGGCGCCCGGCCATGGTCGCGAGGACTTCGATGCCTGGATGGCGCAGGCGCGCGATCTCGATGCGCGCGGCATCAACACCGCAATCCCCTACACCGTCGACGAGAACGGCGCCTACACCGATCATGCCCCGGGCTTTGCCGGCAAGCGCGTCATCAACGACAAGGGCGAGAAGGGCGAGGCCAACGAGGCCGTCATCAAGGCGCTGGTCGAAAGACGCATGCTGCTGGCACGCGGCCGGCTCAAGCACCAATATCCGCATTCCTGGCGCTCTAAGAAGCCGGTGATCTTTCGCAACACGCCGCAATGGTTCATCGCGATGGACAAGGACATTGCCGCAGGCGGCAAGACCAAGTCCGGCGACACGCTGCGCGCCCGCGCGCTGCACGCGATCTCGGTGACGCAATGGGTGCCGCCATCCGGCGAGAACCGCATCAACGGCATGATCGAGGCTCGGCCCGACTGGGTGATCTCGCGCCAGCGCGCCTGGGGCGTGCCGATCGCCGTGTTCGTGCGCGAGAAGGGCGACGGTTCGGCCGAGATCCTTCAGGACGAGGCCGTCAATACGCGCATCGGCGAAGCCTTCGAGAAGGAAGGCGCGGACGCCTGGTACGCGAAAGGCGCGCGCGAGCGCTTCCTTGGGCCGCACGCGAACGAGGACTGGCAGAAGGTCGACGACATTCTCGACGTCTGGTTCGATTCCGGCTCGACCCACGCCTTCGTGCTCGAAGACCCCGTGCACTTCCCCGGCCTCGCCGACATCAAGCGCAAGGTCGACGGCGGCAAGGACACCGTGATGTACCTTGAGGGCTCGGACCAGCATCGCGGCTGGTTCCATTCCTCGCTGCTGGAGAGCTGTGGCACGCGCGGTCGCGCGCCTTACGATATCGTGCTGACCCACGGCTTTACCCAGGACGAGCACGGCCGCAAGATGGCGAAGTCGCTCGGCAACACCATCGCGCCGCAGACCGTCATCAAGGAATCCGGCGCCGACATTTTGCGGCTCTGGGTCGCCGCCTGCGACTACACCGACGACCAGCGCATCGGCCCCGAGATCCTGAAGAACACGGTCGAGACCTACCGCAAGCTGCGCAACACCGTGCGCTGGATGCTCGGCACGCTGCATCATTACAAGCCGGCCGACGCGGTCGCAGCCGCCGAGATGCCGGAGCTCGAGCGGCTGATGCTGCACGAGCTCGCGGTCCGTGCTGCCGTCGTCAGCAAGGCCTATCAGGAGTTCGACTACAAGACCGTGGTCGCGACCCTGTCCGCCTTCCTGAACAGCGAGCTCTCGGCGTTCTATTTCGACATCCGCAAGGACACGCTCTATTGCGATCCGCCGTCCTCGCTCACGCGCAAGGCGGCGCTGACCACGATCGATCTGCTGTGTCACGCGATCCTGAAATGGCTGGCGCCGATCCTCAGCTTCACCGCCGAGGAAGCCTGGCGCATGTACAGGCCCGACGCCGAGCCCTCGGTGCACCTGACGCAGTTCCCCCACGACCTCGAAAGCTTGCGCGACGACAAGCTCGCCGCGAAGTGGGAAGCGATCCGCAACGTCCGCCGCGTCGTCACCGGTGCGCTGGAGCTCGAACGCGCCGCCAAGAATATCGGCTCGTCGCTGGAGGCCTCACCGGTCATCTATGTCGCCGACCGCGACATGCTTGCGACGCTGTTCGACACCGACCTCGCCGAGATCTGCATCACCTCGAACTACGAGGTGCGCGAGGGCGAGGCGCCGGCTTCCGCATTCCGTCTCGATGCCGTTCCAGGTGTTGCAGTCGTGGTGGAGAAGGCGGTCGGCACCAAATGCGCCCGTTCCTGGAAGATCTCGCCGACGGTGGGTGAAGACCCCGAATACCCCGACGTCACCCCGCGCGACGCCAAGGCGCTGCGCGAATGGAAGGCGCTGGGGGTGGGGGTCTGATCCCCGCGGCCATGACCCCGCTCCGCGCCGGCATCCTCGCGGCCTTGGTCACGCTCGTGGCCGACCAGGCCTCAAAGCTCTGGCTGCTGAACGTGTTCGACCTCGCCCGTCGCGGCGCGGTAAGCGTGACGCCGTTCTTCGACCTGGTGCTGGCCTGGAACATCGGCATCAGCTTCGGCTGGCTCCAGAACGACGGTCAGGCGGCGCAGCTCGCGCTGATGGCGGTGAAAGTCATTGCGGTGGTTGCGCTGGCGATCTGGATGGCCCGCTCGCACACCCTGCTCGCAACCATCGCGCTCGGTCTGATCATCGGCGGCGCCATCGGCAATGGCATTGACCGTCTGGCCTATGGCGCGGTGGTCGATTTCGCCCTGTTCCATATCGAGATCGGCGGAAATACCTATAATTGGTACGTGTTCAACCTCGCGGACGTGGCCATCGTTGCTGGGGTGGCGGCGCTGTTGTATGATTCCTTCCTGGGGGTACCCGCCGCAAAAGCGCCCTGATCCCGGCCGATACGGACCGGCAGGTGGAACCTTGCGTTTGCGAGGATCGGCCGCGCGAGAGCGGCAAACTGCCACAATTTGGAACAGGTACAGTGATGCGCAGCTCGAAGACCAGCGGTTCGATGGTTGGAGACCCCCGGCAGGGGTTCTGGCGGGCGTTGAAATTGTCCGCTGTCGCGCTCGGCATCGGTCTCGTCATGTCGGCTGGCGCCGCCCGCGCCGGTGACGACGGCGAGGACGACGACGACATGACCTTCGAAGAGAAGCTCATCGACAATCTGATGTCCGGCATCGGCGCCAAGAGCATGGAGAAGAAGGGTATCGAGTACCGCGAGCGGTCGCCGCTGGTGGTGCCGCCCAAGCTCGACCTGCCGCCTCCGGCCGGCACTGAAGCCAAGAACGCGCCGAACTGGCCGAAGGACCCTGACGAGAGGCGTCGCAAGGAGGCCATTGCTCAGCGCAAGAAGGCCAACAAGGCTCAGGAAAGCTGGCAGGCGGGCCGGGCGTTGTCGCCCGCCGAGATGGAGGTCGGCAGGACGGCCGCACCCGAGCGCACGAGCAACGATCCTATTCAGCCGGGCACCAACGGCAATCCGTCGCTCAGCCCCGCCCAGCTCGGTTTCACCGGCGGTCTGTGGGGCATGATGAAGGGCAGCGGCAGCTCTGAAAACAAGCAATTCACGACCGAGCCGCCGCGCCAGTCACTTGTCGAGCCGCCGCCGGGCTACCAGACCCCGTCGCCGAGCTACGCCTATGGCGCCGGAGAGGACAAGACGCGGCGGACCTATTTCGACATCATGTCCGGCAAGGACAAGGAACAATAGCGCTCCTGTCCCATTGCGATATCCTGACAGGCGCGGACCCGACGCCGGCGGCTCGTGCGCGCCGGACGCGGTCTATAGATTGCTAATCAGTAACTTGCCCCCGAATTGAGTTCTCTGCTTCGTGACGCGAAGCGTTTGCCGCACGGTGTACCATGCCGTGCCTCCGAGCCGGACATCCGGGCTCGGCCCTTCATAAGGATCATGATGTCCTCTCACCGATCGGCTGCCTGCCTCCTTGCCGCGCTGCTTTCGACGAGTGTCCTGACGGCCGGCGCATCCCTTGCCCAGACCACGGTGACATCGGCTCCGCCTGCCAGCTTCACGCTCGGTAACGGCCTGCAGGTCGTGGTGATTCCGGACCACCGCACGCCGGTCGTCACGGAAATGATCTGGTACAAGGTCGGCTCGGCCGACGAGACGCCGGGCAAGTCCGGGCTCGCGCACTTCCTCGAGCACCTGATGTTCAAGGGAACGGAAAAGCACCCGGTCGGCGAATTCTCCCAGACCGTGCTCCGCGTCGGCGGCAACGAGAACGCCTCGACCTCGGTCGACTACACCAACTACTACCAGCGCGTGCCGCGCGAGCAGTTGCCGACCATGATGGAGTTCGAGGCCGACCGCATGACCGGCCTGATCCTCAAGGACGAGAACGTGCTGCCCGAGCGCGACGTCGTGCTCGAAGAATACAACATGCGCGTCGCCAACAATCCGGACGCGCGGCTGAACGAGCAGATCATGGCCGCGCTCTATCTCAATCATCCCTACGGCCGGCCGGTGATCGGCTGGCACCAGGAGATCGAGAAGCTCGATCGCGAGGATGCGCTCGCCTTCTACCGCCGCTTCTACGCGCCGAACAACGCGATCCTGGTGATCGCCGGCGACGTCGACGCCGCCGACATCCGTCCGCTGGTCGAGCGCAATTTCGGCTCCATCCCGGCGCAGCCCGCGATCCCGGCGCGCCGCGTCCGCCCGCAGGAGCCGGAGCCCGCGGCGCCGCGCACCGTGACGCTGGCCGATCCGCGCGTCGAGCAACCCGGCTTGCGGCGCTATTACCTGGTGCCCTCGGCGACCACGGCTGCGGCCGGCGAAAGTGCGGCCCTCGACGTGCTGGCGCAGCTGATGGGCAGCGGCAGCAACTCCTATCTCTACCGCGCGCTCGTGGTCGACAAGCCGCTCGCGGTCTCCGCCAGCGCCAGCTATTCGAGCATCTCGCTCGACCCGACCCAGTTCGCGATCTCGGCTTCGCCCAAATCCGGCGTCAGCTTCGCCGAGGTCGAGCAGGTGGTCGACGGCGTCATTGCCGACATCGCGCAGAATCCGATCCGCGCCGAGGATCTCGAGCGGGTCAAGACCCAGCTCATCGCCGAGGCGATCTACGCCCAGGACAACCAGGCGGTTCTGGCGCGCTGGTATGGCGGCGCGCTGACCACGGGTCTGTCGATCGAGGACATCCGGAGCTGGCCCGACCGCATCCGCGCCGTCACCGCCGAGCAGGTCCGCACCGTCGCGCAGAAATGGCTCGAGAAGAAGCGCTCGGTGACGGGCTATCTGATCAAGGACACCGCGACCACCAAGCGCGAGGAGAAGCGTTCGTGACCTATCCCTTCCTTCGCACAAGACGCTTCGCGCTGTCCGTCGTCACCGGCGCAGCACTCGCGCTCGCTACCCTCTCGCCGTCACAGGCGGCTGCAAAGATCCAGCACCTGACCTCGCCGGGCGGCATCGAGGCCTGGTTCGTGCAGGACGCGACCGTGCCGCTGATCGCCATGGAATATTCCTTCGCCGGCGGCTCGTCCCAGGAGCCCAAGGACAAGTCGGGCGTCGCCAATCTGGTCGGCGATCTCCTCGACGAAGGCTCCGGCGATCTCGATTCCAAGACCTTCCATGAGCGGCTCGATCGCCGCGCCATCGAGCTCTCCTTCAGCGCCAGCCGCGACACGTTCCGCGGCAGCCTGCGCATGCTGCGCGACAACAAGGACGAGGCCTTCGACCTGTTGCGGAGCGCGCTGACCTCGCCGCATTTCGAAACTGCCGATGTCGAGCGCATCCGCTCGCAGGTGATCTCGGGCCTGCGCCGCGAGACCACCAACCCGACCTCGCTGGCGAGTCGCAAATTCCTGGAGGTCGCCTTCGGCGATCATCCGTACGGCCGGCAGAGCAACGGCAACCTCGACAGCGTGCCGAACATCACGGTCGCCGACATGAAGGATTATGTCGGCCGCGTGCTCGCCAAGGACACGTTGAAGATCGCGGTGGTCGGCGACGTCGATCCGGCTACGCTCGGCAAGCTGCTCGACCACACGTTTGGTAGCCTGCCCGCCAAGGCCAACCTCGTGCCGGTCCCCGACGTCGAGACCGCCAAGCCGCCGCAACGCGCCTTCGTGACGCTCGACGTGCCCCAGACCGTGATCTCCTTCGGCGGCCCCGGGGTGAAGCGCAGCGATCCGAACTTCATGGCGGCCTATGTCGTCAACCACATCCTCGGCGGCGGCGGGTTGTCCTCGCGGCTCTATCGCGAGGTGCGCGAGAAGCGCGGGCTGGCCTATTCGGTGTTCGAATCGCTGCTCTGGATGGAGCATTCGGCGGTCTTCATCGGCAATACCGGCACCCGCGCGGACCGCGCCGGCGACACCATGGACGCCATCGACAAGGAAGTGCGCCGGATCGCCGAGGAAGGCCCGACGCAGAAGGAGCTCGACGAGGCCAAGTCCTACCTCAAGGGCTCGCAGATGCTGGCGCTCGACACCTCCTCGAAGCTCGCGCAGGCGCTGCTGCAATATCAACAGGACAAGCTGCCGATCGACTATATCGAGAAGCGCAACGGCGTGGTCGATGCGGTCACCATGGACGACGCCAAGGCGGCCGCAAAACGCCTCTGGGGCCAGGGCCTCCTGACCGTCGTCGTCGGCCGCGCCCCGCAGGCCGCGGCGCAACCGACCGCAGCGGCCCCGAAGTCGAACTGACTTCCGCTACGGCTCTAGAAATGGCCGGGTTCGCCCGGCCATTTGCGTTTCGCATGAGCGCCATTGCCGAACGTAGACGTCCGCGATATGTCCGGACATCACGAATGGTGCGACCATGCTGCGGATATCCCGCGATCTCGTCATCGACGAGGACGACATCGAGATCGGCTTTGTCCGCGCCTCCGGCCCGGGCGGGCAGAACGTCAACAAGGTCGCGACCTCGGCGCAATTGCGCTTCGACACCCGTAAGCTGACGCTGCCGGAGGATGCCGCGTTGCGCCTTGCCCGGCTCGCAGGGCAGCGCATGACCAAGGACGGCGTGATCGTGATCCAGGCCCAGCGCTTCCGCACCCAGGAACGCAACCGCCAGGACGCCATCGACCGCCTTACGGAGATGCTCGGCGAAGCCATGGTCCGGCCGAAGCCGCGGCGCGCGACAAAGCCGACCTTTGGCTCCAAGCAGCGCCGGCTCGAGGGCAAGAAACACCGCAGCGACATCAAGTCGAAACGCGGCGGACATTTCGACGATTGACTGATTAACGAAAAACCTCCGGCCGCGGGGCGACCGGAGGTTTGCCGTTTCGCTGGCTGCGTCAGTAGCGCTTGCCGGTTGCAGCACCGCCCGACACGGAATCGTCGGCCGTGCCCTTGTGCGTCGCGCTGCCGGTGGTTCCAACGGTACCCTTCGTACCCTTGGTCGACTTCGTGCCCACCTTTTCACCGGCGGCTCCCTGCTGTGCGCCGAGATCCTCATCCTCGCTACCTGCCGCGCCGCCCTGCATGGGTTTGCTTTGCACAGTGCCGCCCGGCCTGACGCCGGAGGATGTACCTTGCGCGAGAACGGGCGTCGCAATCAGGGCCGCGAGAGCGCATGCGATTGCAGAGGTCTTCACCAACTTCATCCATTTCTCCTGGATTTGTCGCGATGAACGGTTCGGCTGCTTCCTGCGCCGCCCGCTTTGGGCCGGACCGGTTCATCGCGTCGAGGGTTCGAACGGCGCGGTTGTGATGCAATCCACCTTGTGTGGTCATCGTTTAGGGATTTCTGGGCGGTTTCGCGGAATTGTCCTTCTCATATGCGGCGCCGGGGAACATACGTAACCCGCGATAGCCCCCATCTGCCGCGAAACAGCCCGCTACTACCACCGCCGATCTGACGCCGCCTAGAATTTGCGCACGCTGAATTGATGTGGATGGGCGGACTTTTGACGATGCGCGCGATCGTGCTGGGATTGTGCACCGCGATGGTGCTGCTGGTGCAGGGGGCCGAGGCGCAGATGCCCTTGCCGGCTGCAAAGCCGCCGGATGGCGCGACACTGTTCAAGCAGCAATGCGCGGTGTGCCACACCACGAACCTGTCAGAACCGGTGCGGCAGGGTCCGCCGCTGGTCAGGATCGTCGGGCGGCCCGCCGGGAAGGCCGAAGGCTTTCACTATTCAGAGCCCCTCGCAAAAGCAGCCTTCGCCTGGGACGAGACGAAGCTCGACGCCTGGCTGACCAATCCGCAAGCCGTGGTTCCCGGCGTGGTCATGGTCTACCGGCAGGCGAAGCCGGAGACGCGCGCCGCCATCATCGCCTTTCTCAGGGAGCAGAACTGAATGGCGAAGCCGGTCCATTCCATGATCCGCGCACTCGACGAGGCGCGCTCGCTCGACTTCTACCAGCGGGCCTTCGGCCTGGAAGTCACCGACCATTTGAAATTCGCAGACTTCGCCTTGATCTATCTGCGTCATCCGTCCTCACCCTTCGAGTTGGAGCTGACGGTCAATTTCGATCGCAAGGAGCCGTATGCGCTCGGTGACGGCTACGGACATCTCGCCGTGGTGGTCGAGGATCTCGATGCCGAACATTCCCGCTTCGAGCGCGAGAAGCTCGCACCGGGCCCGCTGCGCGACTTCAAGCACGACGGCAAAACGTTGGCGCGCTTCTTCTTCGTCAGTGATCCCGACGGCTACAAGATCGAGGTGATTCAGCGCGGCGGACGTTTCAACTGATCAGACCACAAAAATCCAAATCGCAAAAATCGAAGGAGGAATGCCATGAGAGAAGTCGATCGTCGAAGCAAGCACAGCCGCCGCGTCTTTCTCAAGGGCGCCGCGACCGCCGTGCCGGTCGCTGCAGTCGCAACCAGCGTCGCCGTCAGCATCGAGGGCGCATGGGCCGACGAGACAAGCGCGCTTTCGCCCGCGACGATGAAGACGCTGCTGAAGGTCGCGCGCGACATCTATCCGCACGACGTCCTCGGCGACAGCTACTACATCACCGCGATCAAGCCGTGGGACGGCAAGGCGGCGAAGGACGCGTCCGTCAAATCGCTGATCAGCGACGGCATCACACGGCTCGATCAGAATGCGCGTGATCGCCACAAGGTGGCTTACGCTGAAGTGCCCTGGGAGGCCGACCGCGTGGTGCTCTTGAAGGAGATCGAGCAGAGCGACTTCTTCCAGAAGGTGCGCGGCGACCTCATCGTCTCTCTCTACAACCAGAAAGAGGTCTGGCCGCGGTTCGGCTACGAGGGCTCCTCCGCCGAGCACGGCGGCTACATCAACCGCGGCTTCGCCGACATCGACTGGCTGCCGAAGGCTTAGGGCTCACCCAACGTTTCAGGAGAACGCATATGGCAAAATTCGATCTGAACGACTCCAGCGTTGTGGTGATCGTCGGCTCCGGCGCCGGCGGCGGCACGCTGGGCAATGAGCTCGCACAGAAGGGCGTCAAGGTCGTCATCCTCGAAGCAGGCCCCCGCATCGAGAATCAGGACTTCGTCAACGACGAGTGGGAGAGCTTTTCCCAGCTCGCCTGGACCGATGCGCGCACCACATCCGGAACATGGCGCGTCGCCAAGGATTTCTCGGGTCTTCCCGCCTGGATCGTCAAGGCGGTCGGTGGCTCCACGGTGCATTGGGCCGGCGCGTCGCTGCGCTTCGACGAGCACGAGTTCAGGGTCAAGAGTACCTATGGCAACATTCCCGGCGCCAACCTCCTGGACTGGCCGGTCACGCTCGCCGAGATGGAGCCGTGGTATGCCAAGGCCGAGAACAAGATGGGCGTGACCCGCACCAACGGCATTCCCGGGCTCCCCGGCAACAACAATTTCAGGGTGCTCGAGGCCGGCGCGAAGAAGCTCGGTTACAAGACCGTGCATACCGGCAACATGGCGATCAACAGCCAGCCGCGGGACGGGCGCGGTTCCTGCCAGCAGATCGGCTTCTGCTTCCAGGGCTGCAAATCCGGTGCGAAATGGTCAACGCTCTACACCGAGATCCCCAAGGGCGAGGCGACCGGCAATCTGGAGGTCCGGCCCAGCAGCATGGTGGTCAAGATCGAGCACGACGCGAGCGGTAAGGTCACCGGCGTGGTCTACGCCGACGAGGCCGGGGCGATGCAGCGTCAGAAGGCGCGTATCGTCGCGGTCGCCGGCAATTCGATCGAGAGCCCGCGGCTGCTGTTGAACAGTGCCTCCAACACATTTTCCGATGGTCTTGCCAATTCATCGGGACAGGTCGGCCGCAACTACATGCGCCACATGACCGGCAGCGTCTACGCCGTATTCGAGAAGTCGGTCCACATGTATCGTGGCACCACCATGGCCGGCATCATCCGCGACGAGGCCGCCAACAATCCGAAGCGCGGCTTCGTCGGCGGCTACGAGATGGAGACGCTGTCGATCGGCCTGCCCTTCATGGCGGCGTTCCTCAACCCCGGCGCCTGGGGACGTCCGTTCACCGCGGCGCTCGACGGCTATCCGCGGATGGCCGGGATGTGGCTGGTCGGCGAGGACATGGCGCAGGAGACCAACCGCATCACGCTCGATCCGACCGTGAAGGACAAGTTCGGACAGCCGGTCGCCAGCGTCCACTTCGACGATCATCCCAACGACGTTGCGATGCGCGCGCATGCTTACAAGCAGGGAGCGGCGGTCTACGACGCCGTCGGCGCCACCGTCAGCTATCCGACGCCGCCTTATCCGAGCACGCACAATCTCGGCACCAACCGGATGAGCGAGAAGCCTAGGGACGGCGTGGTCAACAAGTTCGGGCAGAGCCACGACGTCAAAAATCTGTTCGTCTCCGACGGCAGCCAGTTCACCAGCGGCGCGGCCTGCAACCCGACGCTGACCATCGTCGCACTCGCGATCCGGCAGGCGGACTACATCGCCGGCGCGATGCAGAAGAAGGAAATCTGATCTGACCGCACCCTCAGTCGTCGTCATGGCGAAAGCCAGGACGACGAGAGGCTATTCAGCCGCATCAAGAATGGGTGCGACGACGCCCTTGAAATCCCGTACCGGAGCGACGCCTCTGGAGCGGTAGATCAGGCAGGAGCAGCGCAGCAACGAGGCGAAATTGTTGACCTCGCCGTGGTGGTCGAGCACCTCGCTGTAGAGCGTCGTCAGGAACTTGCCGACGCTCATGTTCTCCTTGGCCGCGATCTCCTCCAGCGTGTCCCAGAATGCCATTTCCAGACGGATCGAGGTGCAATGCCCTCCGATCCGCAAGGAGCGGGTCTGGGATTCGTAGTCGCGTTGGGGCTGATGCGCGAAGAGATGGCACATGGCGTCCTCCCGTCCTGTTGCCGTTTTTTCACGATGCTACACCGCAGCCCGGCACCCCACAATCGGGGCCGGAGGCGGACATCGCTCCATCCCGGTTGCGCGATTTTCTCGAACGTCCAATCTCTTCAATGTGATAGACAGCCCTCTTCCCCAGACCGCCACGTTCCTGTTGCCCAACACATGCTTTTGACGCAACACGGCCTAGAATAGCGCTGTCAGCGAATCCAGATCGAAGCCCAAGATCGAGTTTCATGCCCGTCCGCCAATTGCCCGAACAAGTCGTCAACCGCATCGCCGCCGGCGAGGTGGTCGAACGTCCCGCGAGCGTGGTCAAGGAACTTGTCGAGAACGCCATCGACGCAGGCGCCAGCCGGATCGACGTCTTCACCGATGGGGGCGGGCGCCGTCGGATCGGCATCACCGACGACGGCGCCGGCATGACCGCCAAGGACCTGTCGTTGGCGGTCGAACGCCACGCCACCTCCAAGCTCGACGACGAGGACCTGCTGCAGATCCGCACGCTCGGATTCCGCGGCGAGGCGCTGCCGTCGATCGGCTCGGTCGCGCGGCTCTCCATCACCACGCGGCGTGCCGGCGAGCCGCACGCCTGGGCGCTCAATGTCGAGGGCGGCGAGAAGTCCGAGATCATGCCGGCCGCGCTCGCGCACGGCACGCGGGTCGAGGTCGACGACCTCTTCTACGCGACGCCGGCGCGGCTGAAGTTTTTGAAGACCGACCGGACTGAGGCGGAAGCGATCCGTGAGGTGGTGCGGCGGCTGGCGATGGCACGACCCGATATCGCTTTCACGCTGGCCGGCGAGGAGCGCGCACCGGTGACCTGGGCTGCGGCGCTGCCCGGCGTCGCCGGTCGCCTGACGCGTCTCGGCGACATCCTGGGCGTGGAGTTCCGCAGCCATGCCATCGAGGTCCATGCCGAGCGCGAGGGCGTCGTGGTCGCCGGCTATGCCGCAGCGCCCGCGCTGACCAAAGCCAACGCGCTCGGGCAATATCTGTTCGTCAACGGCCGCCCCGTACGCGACAAGCTGATCCTTGGCGCCGTGCGCGGGGCCTATGCCGACTATCTGCCGCGCGACCGCCATCCGATGCTGGCGCTGTTCGTCACGCTTGATCCGCGCGAGGTCGACGCCAACGTGCACCCGGCCAAGACCGAGGTGCGGTTCCGCAACGCCGGCCTCGTGCGCGCGCTGATCGTGCACGGATTGAAAGAAGGGCTCGCGCGAGAGGGCCGGCGTACGGCCGCCAACGGCGGCGAGAGCGCGCTGTCGTCGTTCCGCCCCGCATTCACGCCGCGTCCGGCAAGCTGGGACTGGCGCCAATCGCCATCCGCCCCGGTAGGGCCGATGCCGTCATTTGACGGTGCCGCGGCGCCCGCCTTCGCCGAGCGCGCGCAGGCCGCATTCGACGTCGGCGCGCCCAGTGCGGACGTTCGGATCGAAACGCAGCCCGTCGGCGACCTGGTCGACCGCCCGCTCGGGGCAGCACGCACCCAGATCCACGAGACCTATATCGTCTCGCAGACCCGCGACGGCTTGATCATCGTCGACCAGCACGCCGCGCATGAACGCATCGTCTACGAGCGACTGAAGGCCTCGCTCGCCGCGAACGGCGTGCAGCGGCAGATCCTGCTGATCCCCGAGATCGTCGAGATGGACGAGGCCACGGTCGAGCGCCTGCTGGAGCGCGGCGAGGAGCTGACGTCGTTTGGCCTTGCGATCGAATCCTTCGGCCCCGGCGCGGTCGCAGTGCGCGAGACGCCGTCGCTGCTCGGCAAGACCAACGCGGGCGGGCTCTTGCGCGATCTTTCCGAGCACATGGCCGAGTGGGACGAGGCGCTGCCTCTGGAGCGCCGCCTGATGCACGTCGCCGCGACCATGGCCTGCCACGGCTCGGTACGCGCCGGCCGTCGGCTGCGGCCGGAGGAGATGAACGCCCTGCTCCGCGAGATGGAGGACACCCCAAACTCCGGCCAGTGCAACCACGGCCGGCCGACCTATGTCGAGCTGAAGCTGTCCGATGTGGAGAAGCTGTTCGGGCGGAGGTAATCTTTGAAGTTACGGCCTCTTCAAAAACACGAACTCCGTGTCGTCATAGGCCCGCCGCTCCAATTCCTCGAAGCCTTCGGGCGTGACGAACTGCGCCGTCTTTGCCTCTTCCACTACGAGTAGCGCGCCCGGCGTCAACCAGCCGCCGTCGCGCAAGCTCGCGAGCGCCTTCTCCGCAAAACCGTTGCCATAGGGCGGATCGAGGAACACCAGCGAGAACGGCTCGACCGGATGTGCAGGCCCGAGATCGGTCGCATCACGGCGATAGACTTTTGTCACGCCACCCAAGCCCAGCGACTCGACATTGTTGCGGAGCAGAGCGCGCGCTTCCGCGCCGTTGTCGACGAACAGCGTGAACTTCGCGCCGCGCGACGACGCCTCGATGCCGAGCGCACCGGTGCCGGCGAAGAGATCGAGCACGCGCGCATCCGGAATCGGATCGTCATAGGCGTGCACGAGGATGTTGAACACGGACTCGCGCAGGCGGTCCGCCGTGGGGCGGATGTCGCGCGAGGACGGTGAGGCCAAATTGCGCCCCTTCAATCGACCGCCGACGACGCGCAACGTCAGTCCTCCTGCGGCGTCAGGTCGCGCTTGCCGTGATAGCCGCGCTTGGGACGGCGCGGCGGGCCGTAGCCGCTGGCCTCGGACTCGTTGCGCTCGCGCGCTTCCTCGCTGCCGGTGCGTTGCACCAGCACGCGGCGGCCCTTGCGGTCGTTGATCACGCCGCGCTTGCTCACCGGCTTCTTCTCGCGCGGCGCGTCGTCTCCCTCACGCGAGGCAGCTTTCTGCGGCACGTCGAACTGCGCACCGGATTTCTCGATCACCTTGTCGCCGAGCTGGTCGCGCAGCACGCGGGACTTGATCTCCTCGACCTGGCCTTCGGGGACCTCGCCAAGCTGGAACGGGCCGTAGGACACCCGGATCAGCCGGTTCACCTCGAGCCCGAGATGGGCGCAAACGTTGCGCACCTCGCGGTTCTTGCCCTCGCGGATCGCGAAAACCAGCCAGACATTGGCGCCCTGGTCACGCTCCAGCGTAGCGTCGATCGGACCGTATTTGACGCCCTCGACCTCGATACCGTTCTTCAGCTCGTCGAGCTGCACCTGCGTGACGTCGCCATGGGCGCGGACGCGGTAGCGGCGCAGCCAGCCGGTGTCCGGCAGCTCGAGCGTACGCGCGAGCCCGCCATCATTGGTGAGCAGCAGCAGACCCTCGGTGTTGAAGTCGAGCCGGCCGACACTGATCAGCCGCGGCAGACCTTCGGGCAAATTGTCGAATACGGTCGGACGCCCCTCGGGATCGTCATGCGTCGTCATCAGACCGCGCGGCTTGTGATAGAGGAACAGCCGCGTGCGCTCGCGCTCCGGCAACGGCTTGCCGTCGACGGTGACGACATCGTTCGAGGTGATGTCGAGCGCCGGCGAATTGATGACGCGGCCGTTGACGGCGACGCGACCCTGCGTGACCATCTCCTCGGCATCGCGGCGCGAGGCGAGCCCTGCACGCGACAGCACCTTGGCGATACGCTCGCCGGCCTTCTTCGGCTTCGGTGCTTCGTCCCGGCGCGGGCGGCCTTCGAAATCCCGATCACGGTCGCGATAGGCGCCGCGACCGCCGAAGGCGGGACGCTTCTCGAAGATCCTGCTGTCATCCTCGTTTTCGCGGCGCGGACGATCGCCCTCGCTGCGCGGATGCTCGTGCCAGTCGGAGCGCTCGCGCGGACGATCGAATTTCGGGCGGTCCTCGCGCGGGCGATCGAACTTGGGCCGATCGAATTTGGGCCGCTCACGGAACGGACGATCGCCGGACGCACGATCGTCGCGCGAACGCGAAAAGCGCGGACGGTCTTCGCCGCCGCCTTGCCGATCGTCGCGCTTCTGCCAGGGCTTGTCCTGGCCGCGGTCACTGCCGCCAAAATCCTTGCGCGGACCCTTGCTAAAATCCTTGCGCGGCGGCCGGTCCCCACGGGGAGCCGCATCGCGCTTCTGCCAAGGCTTTGAATCGCTGCGCTCGCTACGATCGCGGTCCGGTGCGCCGCGCGAAAACTTCCGCTCGCCGTCGAACTTGCGTTCCGGACGGTCGCCACGCGGTGCGTAAGGTCGCTTGTCGCCAAACTTCGTGTCACCGGTTCGGCCGGCCGGACGGGAATCGTCGCGATCCCTGCGCGGCGGACGATCATCACGCCCATAGGACGGGCGATCACCGCGCGGCTTGAACGGCCGCTTCTCGCCATCGCGCGAGGGGCGATCAGAAAATGGGCGGTCGCCACGGGGCTTGAACGGGCGCTTCTCGCCGTCGCGCGACGGACGATCGGAAAACGGACGGTCTTCACGCGGCTTGAACGGCCGATCGCCACGCGGCTTGAAACTGCGCTCGCCACGATCCTCGCCGCGCGGCCGGTCTTCGCGCTTGAACTTCGGGCGGTCGCTGAAATCGCGGCGCGGGGCATCGCCCTCCTCGCGGCGGCGGACCGGACGGCTGTCGCGGTCGCCACGGGGCGGGCGGGCGTCGCCCTTGCCCTCAGGGCCGCGCTTGGCGAACTTCTTGTCAGGCCCGCGCGGCTTGCCGGACCGGCCCTTGGCCGGGCCGCGATCACGCCGGCCGCGGGAATCATTGTCTTTGTCGCTGTCGCGAGGCATGAATAATCTCACTCAGGGGGTGGCCAGAAAGCATTGTGCGCGCTCGTTCGAGCCGCATGCTCAGGCAAAATCGGTATGCACTTCTGCTGAAGGCGCAGCTACTAGCAGGTTTCTCGCGATGATACGAGGCTTGAAAGCCCCCTCTTTCATGGATTTGGCGCTCAAAACGGCCGAAAACGCCGGAAAGTCGGGCGAAGTTCCGATCGGATGCGTCGTGGTCCGCAATTTCGAGGTCATCGCCACCGCGGCGAACCGGACGCTGACCGACTACGACCCCACGGCTCATGCCGAGATCGTTGCGCTGCGCGAAGCCGCGAAAAAGATCGGCAGCGAGCGCCTGGTCGACTGCGACCTCTACGTAACGCTGGAGCCCTGCACCATGTGTGCGGGCGCGATCTCGTTTGCAAGGGTCCGGCGGCTCTATTACGGCGCCGCCGATCCCAAGGGCGGTGCGGTCGAGTCCGGCGTGCGGTTCTTCACCTCGCCAACCTGCCATCACGTCCCGGATGTCTATTCCGGGGTGGGCGAGAGCGAGTCGGCGCGGCTGCTGCGGGAGTTCTTTCGGGAGCGGCGCTAATCCGCCGCAAAGAACTCGCGCAGCGCCTTCGCGGTGAAGTCAGGGTTCTCCTCGGTCAGGAAGTGCCCCGAATCCACCGGCATGCCCACGACGTTGGTCGCCCATTGCTTCCAAATGTCGAGCGGAGTGGCGGCGGCCTGCGCCACGCCGGCATTGCCCCACAGCGCCAGCATCGGAAGCGTGATCTTCTTGCCGGCCTCGAAATCGACCTTGTCAAGATCGTAATCGAAATAGGCGCCGGCGCGATAATCCTCGCACATCGCGTGGACGCGGGCGGGGTCGCGGAACGGGGCGATGTAGTGTTCAAGCCCGCGCTCGTCGATGGCGTCGAGCGTCTTCGACCTGGTCTGGCTCGCCATCTTGAAGCGCAGGAAGAACTCGCCATTGCCCGAGATCAGCGTTTCCGGCAGCGGATAGGGCTGCGCCAGGAAGGTCCAGTGATAGATCTTCAGCGCGTAGGCGCGGTTCATCCGCTCCCAATAATTATAGGTCGGCAGGATATCGAGCACGGCGAGGCGCGACAGCCGGCCGGGATGATCGAGCGCAAGCCGATAGGAGACGCGGCCGCCGCGATCGTGGCCGGCAAGCGCGAAGTGGACGTGGCCGAGTTGCTCCATCGCCTCGACCATGGCCTTCGCCATCGCGCGCTTGCTGTAGGGGATATGCAGCGCGTCGCTCTCGGGCATGTCCGACCAGCCATAGCCGGGCAGATCGGCGATGATCAGCGTGAACTTGTCGGCAAGCTGCGGCGCGACGCGGTGCCACATCACGTTGGTCTCGGAGAAGCCGTGCAGCAGCAGCAGCGGCGGCCCGCTGCCGCCGACGCGGGCGAAGATGCGGCCGAAGGAGGTGTTGATCCATTCGGAGGCGAAGCCGGGATAGAGGTCGGCGAGATCGGACATCTTCTGCATCCTTATCTGTCAGCGCTGGATCTGCTCAGTCTTGGGTGCCCCAAAACAAAAAAGTCGAAAAACAACCCCATGCACAGTAGCTAAGTTCAAGACCTGCCTACACAATTTTGGAGTGCCGACGGGCGCGGCCGGGAATGCGCGCGCGTGCGAAAAAAGCCTGTCAGCCCTTGGCCTTCTCGGCTTCCACCGCCTGCCAGCCGATGTCGCGGCGGCAGAAGCCTTCCGGCCAGTTGATGCGGTCGACGGCCTGATAGGCGCGGCCTTGCGCTTCCGTCACCGTCTTGCCGAGCGCGCAGACATTGAGCACGCGGCCGCCATTGGCGAGGATCGCGCCGTCCTTCTCGACCGTGCCGGCGTGGAAGATCTCGGCGGTCTCGACCTTCGCGGCGTCATCGAGCCCGTCGATGCGTGTGCCCTTCTGAAAGTCGCCGGGATAGCCCTTCGCCGCCATCACCACCGTGAGCGCGGATTCCGGATACCAGCGCAGATCGAAATTCCTCAGCTGCCCGTCGCAGGCGGCGAGGAAGGCCGGCACGATGTCCGACATCATCCGCAGCATCAGCACCTGGCACTCGGGATCGCCGAAGCGGACGTTGAACTCGAACAGTTTCGGGCCCTGCGTCGTCAGCATGATCCCGGCGTAGAGGATGCCGCGAAACGGCGTGCCGCGCTGCTTCATGCCCGCGACCGTCGGCAGAATGATCCTGGCCATGATCGCGTCATGGATCGCAGGCGTCACCAGCGGCGTCGGCGAATAGGCGCCCATGCCGCCGGTGTTCGGGCCGAGATCGTGGTCGAACACGCGCTTGTGGTCCTGCGCCGAGGCGAGCGGGATCGCGGTCTCGCCGTCGCAGAGCGCGAAGAAGCTGATCTCGCGACCCGGCAAAAACTCCTCGATCACGACCTCGGTGCCAGCCTCGCCAAAGGCGCCCTCGAACATCATGGCGATGGCGTCCTCGGCCTCGCGCACGGTCTTGGCGACGACAACGCCCTTGCCGGCGGCGAGGCCGTCGGCCTTGACCACGATCGGCGCGCCCTGGCTCTGGACATAGGCGCGCGCATCGGCGGCGTTGGTGAAGCGCTTGTAGGCCCCGGTCGGAATGCCGAATTCGGTGCACAGCGCCTTGGTAAAGCCCTTCGAGCTTTCGAGTTGGGCGGGGATCTTGTTCGGCCCGAACGCCTTGATGCCGGCGGCGGTGAGGTCATCGACGATACCGGCCGCCAGCGGCGTCTCCGGGCCGACCACCACGAGCTCGACCGCATTCTTTTTGCAGAAGTCGATCACGGCGGCATGGTCGGCGACATCGAGCGCCACGCATTCCGCCTCGCGCGCGATCCCGGCATTGCCCGGTGCGCACCAGAATTTGGTCACCAGGGGAGAGGCTGCGATCTTCCACGCCAAGGCATGTTCGCGGCCGCCGGAACCGAGCAGGAGAATGTGCATCGAAGGCTCGAAATGAGGGGTTGCTGAGCGCGTCGGTCGCACGAATCGCCGCGCGCCTCAAGGGGGCTTGCCCGAACTCCCCGTCATTCCGGGGCGCGGCAAAGCCGCGAGCCTGGAATCCATCAGGCCGCAGCGAGAGTGTTGCGAGGCATTCCGGGCTCATTGCTTTGCGAGGCCCCGGGTTGACGGCGGGGCCAAATTCGACGCTGGTCTGCGACGAAGGCTGAGGATGCAGACCACCGGAATTGTCGCGGCGGACATCAGGGGCAACGAGAGCGACGTCGGGATCACCTTTGGGCTCTACTCCAACGCTCAGCTGAAGCGCCTGAAGAATGCTTGCGTGGAGTCGGTCAAACTGCCAACAGCCCTAGCTGCGGCCAAACTGGGAAGGCTCACTTCGCCTATAAAAACAGTGGGGCAAAACTCAAAGGGCGGCCCTCTAACTCGTTGGCACCGCAACGCCTTTTTCCTACGATGCCCGCTCTGAATTCCTGCAAGCGTTTTACGAATCGCCTACTGGTTAAACGGCCGGTCCACTACAGACAAGGCGCGGTCGAGAGGGTGTAATGGCGCGTCAATCAACTAAGAAATCCCAAGGAGCATCCAAAAAGGTTACTGCCGACGACGATGCTATTAGGTTCTATCGGGCAAATGAAAAGCCCTATGGCCAGTTCAGCAATCTCTACCGCAGGCCCGTGGAATTTGAGGGAGTGGTTTATCCCACATCGGAGCACGCCTATCAGGCCGGGAAAGCCGTAAAGCCAGCTGTAAGAGATTGGATTCTTGCTGCTCCTACTCCAGCTCTCGCGGCAATGGCGGCCCACGGCCTGTACACCTGGGATATTGTTCCCAACTGGTCGGAGATCAAATTCGACCGAATGCGGAGAGTCTTGAAAGCAAAATTCGAACAGCATCCTGATCTCGCCGAGCTGCTAGCCTCGACTGGCTCAAAACGTCTTGTGGAGGCTGGCACTGTCAACAACGCGGTAAATCGCCTATGGGGTGAGGTTGCCGGAATCGGCAAGAATATGTTGGGTGTGATGCTGATGGAGCTTCGCGCTGAGCTGGGTAACCAATCTGGTGTCACCCGCACCGGCTCCCGCCAAGCGCCTTCGGCGCGAGCCAAGCAGTCCCGCAAGGCTCCCCCGCGCTTGTCGTCAAAGAGAGCGAAAGGAAGGAAGGCGAAGCGCGGATGACGCCGTACGAGGAAGAGTTAGCTAAGCTCGCATCGACTGTTGATAAAGCCGGGATGACAGACATTGCCGGGTTGAAGACAGCAATCGAGGGTGCCAGCGAAGCCAGCATCATCGCCGTAGGATCAGGTGGCTCCTATACTGTGGCCTCTCTTCTTTGCAGTTTGCATGAGGCTTATACCGGACGGGTATCAAGAGCTGTTACCCCATTAGAACTGATATGCAACCCAACACTAGCTTCGACGAGTCCAATATTTCTCATTTCCGCCGAGGGCAAAAACCCAGATATTCTCGAAGCGCTGCAGCGGGCTCGGCAGCATAGCTCTCGCGCGGTGCACGTTGTAACAAATCGCGCTGAGAGCCCGCTGATGGGCCGTGTCTCTGAGCTTCACGACGTCACGCCGCACGTATTTTCCTTGGCTGAGAAGGACGGCTATCTAGCCACAAACAGCCTCGTATTTGACGCCGCCTTGGTTGCACGAACCTATGGCGAGTTGGACAGACAGGGGCGCAAGCTTCACTTCCGCGTGGACGAACTGCAGTTCGACAACCTCTCACTTCCCGGTTGGATCGAGGCTTCGACACAGTTTGCCAACGAGGTCGCGTCACGAAGAAGTCTAATAATCGTATTCTCGCCGCATCTACGGCCGATCGCCGAGGATCTTGAATCCAAGTTTTCGGAATCTGCACTACTCTTTTGCCAACTAGCTGACTTCCGATCTTTCGCCCACGGCCGTCATCTATGGCTCACGGAACGATCTAAAGACAGCGCATTGCTGGTCTTGACCGAGCCGGCAGTCTCCCGACTATGGGACGACATGCATTCCAAAGTGCCGGCCGACGTGCCGCACTTCCGGCTTTCCCTCCCTGGGGCAGAGCCTAAAGACCTCATCGCAGGGCTGATCGCCGGCATGCATCTCGTGTCGGCGGTTGCAAACGCATCTAAGAGAAACATCGCCCGTCCAACAGTCTCCGATTTTGGTCGCCAGTTGTATTATGCGGACCTGGCTGCTCTTATTCCCCCACCGCTCGAAGGCGGCCTGCGAGGCGAACACTCAAAGTACGAAGTATTGGGCGCCCATTGGCCGTCGCCTCGTTCAAGTGGGACGATACGGAGAGCGCTGCAAACAACCGAAGAGGCATTTAATTCTCAGCGCTTTCGTTCGATTGTGTTTGATTACGACGGCACGCTCTGCAGCTCCAACAACCGCGACTTGGAGCCTCCCCGTCCCATAGTTGCTCAACTAGAGCGGCTAGCACGAGCCGGAATAATTATAGGCATTGCGTCCGGGCGCGGAGGGTCAATTCGCGACCATTTCCGATCAGTCCTAGCTCCCGCGTTGTGGCCTTTTGTGCGCTTGGGCTTGTACAACGGGGGTTGGATTGGAGGACTTGATCAAGAGCCTCAGACAACGGACTCGCTGAGTGAATTTTTGATCCATGCCCGTCGTCTCATTCTTGGGCTGCAATCTCTCGGAGTTCCCATCGAGGAAGCCCGGACCACGCCGCCTTATCAGCTCAGCATCCGATTCCGTACTGGCGTCCGGACCGAAGACACGTGGTTCGTGATCGTTGATACTTTTAAGCAGGCGGGGCTCGACACCAGCACGATCGTACGAAGTAAGCATTCTATTGATGTGCTATCACGCGACGTCAGCAAGTCGCACTTGGTCGCGAGTATAGTTCGGGAGAACGCCGTTGATCCCTATGAAGTTGTCACGATGGGCGACCTCGGTGCATGGCCGGGAAACGACGCCTCGCTACTTCAGCATCGATTTTCGCTTAGCGTGGACCTCCCATCACGAAGGATCGATCGCGGTTGGAAGTTAGCTCCGCGTTACAAGCGTGATGTCGATGCGACGCTTTGGTACCTAGATCGCCTCGTGATCGAGCCCGATCATCGATTCTTCTTTGATTTATCTAGAGACGAACGATGAAGGACAAGAACGCGCAGGAACTTCTAACGACGGTCATGGGCTGGACCGACCAAGACACCGTCTTGCGGCACAGTCTGAGCCTGCAGCTTTTGGCCGATTACAAATACAATCATTATCAAAGGTACGCGCCAGGCCAACGCTTCGTCGAGAGCCTGGCGCTATGGCTGGACCAGTTTGATAAGGGCGACCGCACAACAGCCCTCGATTTCATTCAGAAGAAGTTGATCTTCATTTCAGAACAGGAGATCGCACATCTGGTAACGACCGCCTATCCCGATGTAATTGTACAGGAGCGCCTTCGTCTTGTGGCGGAAGAGAGCGAGATCGCCGCCTTCAAAGTCGGTCAGCTACTTCAACATCCTCGATTTGAACGCCTACGTTTGAAGTCCCTGTATCTCGGATTGAGTGATGGAGCCCACACCAACGATCTTCGCCGCGCAAGCAATGGCGCCATTAGCAACGAGCAAATATGGCAGGCCTACGAGCTAGGCGAGACAAAAGCGGAAGATATGCTTGGGAAGCTTCGAAAATCGCTACGAAAGGCAGCCGAAGCGGCAGGCGAATCTATAAATGATGGGATTGAAACAGAACGCTTCAACCTGGTTTGGCTAGTGGATGACTTCTCTGGTAGCGGCAATACATACATTCGCTTCGAGGAAGAGGACGGCCAACGACGTTTTGCGGGCAAAATTCAGAAGATCTACGACATGGTCTTAGATGGTGGCTTGGTGAACCCAAGTTACTACGAGATTTACCTTCTTCTGTATGTCGCGACCCGGCAAGCTATTGACCATATCGAATATTGGTCGGAGCGCTTCACCTCAGAAAGAGGATTGAAGCCCTTGCGCGTGCGAGTTCTCTGCCCAATTGAGCGCGACGCTTCACTAACATCCGCCACCGATCCTGCCATAATCGAGATGCTTGCGAACGCTAGGTACTACGACGATCGCGCGTCCGACTCACATATTGCCATCGGCGGGACAAAGGACGCCCGCTACGGCTTCGCAAAGTGCGCCTTGCCGCTTGTGCTGTCTCACAATACTCCGAACAATAGTATCTATGCGCTATGGGGCCCCGAAGAGTTTGATTTCGTCGGCCTTTTCCCGAGGGTAAGCAGGCATCGAGCTATCTAATGGCTTATCGAGCAAATCCATTTCTTGAGCGAATGTCGGAGCGCACGACGTCTGATCAAGAGTTTGTTCAAATGTTTGCACCCAAAGTGCTGGAGCGGTTGAATGATGACTGCCTTCGGGGAGGAGTCCACATCTTCCGCAGCCCGCCTGGTGGCGGCAAGACGACGATACTCCGGGCATTTACGCCGAACGCCCTCCGTGCATTCTGGCATGGCGGCCCAATGGGCGCGGACACTTATCGTCAGCTAATTGATCGCGGAGTGATCGATGCCGATATTGGCCCGCAAACCCTAGGCGTATTTCTTTCCTGCGCCTCGGGTTACGCTGATCTCCCCCCGGGCGCTTCCGCGATAAGCGAAGGCATGTTCCGTGCGCTGCTCGATTGCCGCATAGTACTTCGCAGCCTCCGTAGCCTAGGCGAGCTAGTTGGATCCACGTCCGCCGACACTATGGAAGCCCTGGAGCTGCACTATGATGACGGGTTTCTTCAAGATCTAAGCTCAATTCCTCTGCATTCGACGGCGGCAGAGATGATTGGATGGGCGGAGCAACGCGAACGAGAGGTTTATTCCCAACTCGACTCTCTCGCGTACATGCCGGGAGCCTCAGCACCAAGCGACGTGCGGTTCGAGTCACTGCTGTGGTTGCAGTCGGTGCGCTTCGTGCATGACGGAAGAGTAGTTGCGCCTAAGCGGCTGAAGGCGAAGACGATATCAGCTCGAACATCGCCTTACGACGCAGCGCTGACGAGATACTAAAGTCTGTAACGGATCAAACAGATATCGTGCTGGACGTAAGTTCGTTGCCTCGCGTCGCGTATGTGACAATTCTTTTATCCCTGCTGGCCCGCATAATCCCCGAAGGAGATAAGAATGGCGGCCTGTCTGCTGGCGGCGTCTCTTTGCAGGTGTTAGTCGCGGAGGACGCTCAGCTAGATAGCAAAATAAGTTCTGAAGATCCGAGCAACGACTTGACGTTGATCCCTGGATACTCACAGGCGCTACTATCGGAATCCCAACAGGAAGAGCCTCTGGTTTGGTTCCCAATACTGGGTGAAAATCGCTTAGCGCAGCTCCGGAAGATTCAAGCCTCCATCCCAGAATTTGCGGAGATATGCCCCATCTTACCGCACCCTTCACGGAATCCCCGTCGAGGGGATGAGCTGCTGTTGGAGTATGACACCGTTCTGTTCACACAGCGAGCGACGCCGATCAGCAATGTTTTTTACGTAAACGAGACGCATCCTTTTGAGGTCTATCGTCAATTGTTAGGTGCTATGCAGCGCTTTCGTAAATCGCTCGGTTTGATTGGAAAATGCCGATTGGTTGTGACGCCGCTAGCCAGCAAGTTAATTACAGTCGGAAGCGCTTTGGCTTGCTTTGAGATGAAGCTTATCTCAATGGACTATAAGTCCAGCGTTGCGATCCCGTACGCTGAACCGAAAAGGTACGAGGCCGATCTGGAGCTACTGTTGCAGTCTCGTCCTGTCATTTCTGCGTTGCTGTTGACGGGCGACGCTTACCGGACCGACGCAGGTTGAAAACGGTAATTGGCCAAGCCGCCCCAAGCTAGACCTGCTTCCCCGCAATGATCTCCTGCAACGTCGCGACGTGCCGCGCGAACGCCCCGCGACCAGTGGCGGTTGCGGTGACGGTGGTTTGCGGCTTCTTGCCCACGAACGCTTTTTCCACCGACACGTAGCCCGCCTTGGCCAGCGTCTCGATATGCGCGCCGAGATTACCGTCGGTCGCGCCGGTCAGCTTCTTCAGGCGCGAGAATTCGAGGCCGGTAGCGACAGGCAGCGCGTTCAACGCCGCCATGATCTTCAGCCGCAACGGCTGGTGGATGATGTCGTCGAGCTCGGCCATCAGATCCGCCGCATCCAGAGACCGCCGAGGATCAGGCCGCCGCCATTGACGAAGGCCATCCAGAGCGGAAACGCCTCGCCGATATAGAAGAAGCCGATCAGCGTCAGCGCGGAGATGCCAAGACCGATCGCAACGAAGGCATAGCCGAACCAGAGACCCGCCAGCGTATAGAACAGCATGAAATAAAGCGGCCAGAACGCGCCCAGCTGGCGCGGACCGAAATGGCCGAGGACGTTGGTGCAGAGATAGCCGAAGACGAAGAACAACACGAACACCAGAAGCAGTCTGACGTTGAAGGCAGCGCCATGGGGGTGATGCGGCGGATTGAGCAGGCGCAGTGCAACCAGACCGACGACGCCCAAAACGTCCGCGGCAACCCAGGCGTAGACCGCATAGACCGGCCAAAGCCAGGTCACGAGATTGGCCGCGAACACCAACACGCCCCACCAGACGGCAGCATAGCTCGCCAGCTCATAGAGCTGCGATTGCTTCACGCGCTGGACGATGTCGTCGATATCGGCCAGCGCTGCGGAGGCTTCCTTGCTGTCGATCATGTCGTCCCTTTCTGTCCCTGGGCTATCTCGTATGACGCTCGGTGACACCTGAGCGCGCGCCTCGTCCTTCGAGACGACCGCTTCCAGCGGTCTCCTCAGGATGAGGCTCAGCTGCACCAGGACCCGTTGAAGCGGCTGCCGCAAACTCCGTCCTCATCCTGAGGGCCCGCCGCAGGCGGGCGTCTCGAAGGATGGCCACGAGTTCGGTGGCAGCTGAGCAAGCGCCTCGTCCTTCGAGACGACCGCTGCGCGGTCTCCTCAGGATGAGGCTCAGCTGCACCGCGGGGAAACCGCTACCATCTGCGATTGCCTTGCCGTCAACGGGGCGCATCATGACTGCCCTGCCCCGCGCGTTGCCAAATCCTCGGCGATGACCGAAATCGCCTTCGGGTTGGTGACGATGCCCATGTGGTTGATGCCGTCAATGATCTTGACGTCGACGGAAGGCTTCACCGCCTGCACGGTCTCTGCATATTTGTCCGAGATCATCATCTCGTCCTCGGCGCCGCCGAAGACCGTGATCGGACGTGTCGCCGCCGTCAGATCGATGCGATAGCCGCGCGTCGCGAAATTGCGCATCAGGCGGTCCGAATAGGTGGAGACGAGATACTTCGCCGAGCTTGCCGGCACGGCCAAAGCGAGCACCGGAAGCTGCGCGCAGCAGTCGATACCGAGCTTGCGCAGCGCGGCGAGAGCGAAGAGGCGCGGCAGATCGGCATTGGCCCAGCCGCCGGAATGCGGCTTGTTGGTTGGGGCGTCGTAGCCGAGATAGGGCGCGAGCAGCACCGTGCGCACGAACATGTCCTGCATGATCGGTGTCGCGGCGACGCGCAGGGAGAAGCCGGCGCCCGCGGAGTGGCCGATCAGGGTGAGCGGCAGATCCGGTGCGGTCTTGCGGATTTGAGCGACGAAATCGACGAGGTCGTCTTCGAGCTGACCGACATAGCCGATGTCGCCGCGCGTGCCGGAGCCGCCATGGCCGCGGATGTCGAGCGCCCAGGTCTCCACCCCGCGCGAGGCGATCGCATGGGTCAGCGCATGATTGACGGTGCCGCTGGAGCCGGAGGAGCCGTGGATGAAGATCGTGCCACGGCCCGTCGCCGGGCCATTCGCCGCGTAATGGCGGAAACCGATCCAGGTGCCGTCGCGGGCCTGGAAACGTTCCAGGGCCGGTAGCGTGGACCAGTCGATGCCCTTGGCGGAGTCGGAGACCGATCGCATCTCCGGCGGTCGCTCCAGCGGCGTTGCGATCATCGCGGTCAGGATCAGCGCCACACCGCCGGCCGCACACAAGGCCCATTTCAGGCCGCTCAAAACGCCGCGTAGCAGTCGAATTGCCATTTTCTACCCCCTCAGCCTGTAAAATACAGATAACTCTATAATACCGAGTACTCTTTCGATCAATCCCCGGATTGGCGCCGCGCGGTGAAAATCCTTAACGTCGGGTCTGATCCCAAAATGCCGAATCGTTTGCCGATGCCGACTGCAGAACCCCTGCTCAACACCCCCGAATTCACCGTTTCCGAGCTCTCGCAGTCCCTGAAACGGACGGTCGAGGACACCTATGGCCATGTCCGGGTCCGCGGCGAGATCTCCGGTTTCCGCGGCGCCCATTCCTCCGGCCATTGCTATTTCGCACTCAAGGACGAGAGCGCCAAGATCGAGGCGGTGATCTGGAAGGGCGTGCACGGCCGCATGCGCTTCAAGCCCCAGGAGGGGCTCGAGGTTATCGCCACCGGCAAGCTCACGACCTATCCGGGCTCCTCGAAATACCAGATCGTGATCGAGGCGCTGGAGCCGGCCGGCATCGGCGCGCTGATGGCGCTGATGGAGGAGCGCAAGAAGAAGCTCGCCGCGGAAGGCCTGTTCGACGAGGCGCGCAAGCAGCTGCTGCCCTGGCTGCCGGAAGTGATCGGCGTCGTCACCTCGCCGACCGGTGCCGTCATCCGCGACATCCTGCACCGGCTCGAGGACCGCTTTCCCCGCCACGTGCTGGTGTGGCCGGTCAAGGTGCAGGGCGAAGGCTCGGCCGAGCAGGTTGCCGCCGCAATCCGCGGCTTCAACGCGCTGCCCGAGGGCGGCAAGATTCCGCGGCCCGATGTGCTGATCGTCGCGCGCGGCGGCGGCTCGCTGGAGGACCTGTGGTCGTTCAACGAGGAGATCGTGGTGCGGGCAGCTAGCGAGAGCATGATCCCGCTGATCTCCGCAGTCGGGCACGAGACCGACATCACGCTGATCGATTTCGTCGCCGACAAGCGCGCACCGACGCCGACGGCGGCAGCCGAGATGGCGGTGCCGGTGCGCAGCGATCTCTTTGTCGAGGTCGCCGATCTCGGGCGGCGCACCCGCGCCTATTGGCAGCGCGCTCATCAGAGCCGCCGCAGCGAGCTGCGTGCCGCCGCACGCGCGCTGCCGGCAGCCGGCGACCTGCTGGCGATCCCGCGGCAGCGGCTGGATTCGGCGGGCGCGTCCCTGCCCCGCTGTCTCAAGGCCAACACCCATGCGCATTTCCGCAGGTTCACCGCCGCCAGCGCCAAGCTGACGCTGCGGGTGCTGCACGGCCAGATCGCGCAGGCCGATCATCGCCTCACCGTGTGCGGCGAGCGGCTCGGCCTGTCCACGCGCTCGCTGCTGCGGCGGCGGCGCGACCGCTTTGCCGGGCTGGAGGTGCGCTTGCGCGCCTCAAAACTCTCCAATGCGCAGGCGCAGCGCAACGCGATTGCGCGTCAGCGCGAGCGCACCCATCGCCTTGCCGAGCGCGCGGGCCGCGCGCTCGGCACGCTGTTGCAGCGGTTGGATGCCCGCGTCGAGAACAGCGGCAAGCTGCTCTCCGCGTTGTCCTATCGCGGCGTGCTCGCGCGCGGCTTTGCGCTGGTACGCGATGAAGCCGGCCATCCCCTGCATTCGGCCGACAGCATCGGGCCGAATGCGCGGCTCGAGATCGAGTTTGCGGATGGACGCGTGGCCGCGACCGCGGATGCGGATCGGCCTGCGCCCGCGGCGAAGCGCGCGCCTTCGCAAGCCAAGCCGGCCGCGCAGGACGCCAAGCCCGCGCCGAAGCGCGTGGGCAAGCCGGTGGATCAGGGCAGTTTGTTTTAGAGTTCGCTGTCATTCCCCGCGCAGGCGGGGAATCCAGTACGCCGCAGCTTCTCGATGAACCACTGACGTCTCGGAATACTGGATCGCCCGGTCAAGCCGGGCGATGACCGAGTACGTAGGACGCGCGTGCCACACACTCGCTGTCGTCCTGGCGAAAGCCAGGACCCATTACCCCAGGGAGAACTTTGGCGAAGGCTGGTCGTTCGGGACTGATACTGTCCACAATCGACAGATTCCGCGGTATGGGTCCTGGCTTTCGCCAGGACGACGCTGGGAGAGAGTGCGCCTCACACGTCCGTCGTTGTGCTCAGCGTCAAAGGCCCGCCTCTACCGGCAGGACAATCCTGCGTCGATCGTGGTCCAGAAGCCGCAATGTTCCGGCGCGAATTGCGGCGCGCCGGCTTTGGCTTCGAACAGGAAGATCGCGACGGTGAAGACGATCAGTGCGGAGGAGAACAGGACGAAGCGGTTGCGCATGGAAGATGCGTTTAATCGACATCGTGGTCGAATGATGGCGGCGTCATGTGTTGAAACCGCATCCGGGTGCGATCCGTAGAGTTACGGTCGGCCATCACAGTCCGTGCAGGGCGGTGGTCGATGCGGGGCTGTCCGCTGTTGTTCCTTCGGGCGGCCCCGCTCGGCACCTGTAGATGGGGTAACGGGCCCGCCTCATCAGCCAAGCCGCGCTAGCTACGGCGCTATGTGATGGCGCGCGTCGCGCGGCTTGGCTGGAAGGTTGGCGGTCGTCCCTCACATTGATGGTGTAACGGAGT
>NZ_JARWCR020000061.1:0-55872 GCF_029846695.2 Bradyrhizobium nivariense
CAGGTTTTTTGACGGGGTTAAAATGCCACCAAAATCGTATCGGCCGCTCCCTTCCGAACGCAGTCTATCGCCAATTCGTTTCTATCCCACAGGGGGCGTGCAGCGCCGAGATCAGTTTTTTAGAAGGAGCGCTCACCAAGGCGGGATTGCTGAGCGCAAAGCGATGATCGACCGCGAGCATGATCTGTCGATCACCAGGCAGGCGGAAGTTCTGCAGATCAGCCGCGGCAGCGTTTATTACCTGCCGCGGCCGGTGCCGGACTCCGATCTTGCGATCATGCGATGTCTCGATCGGCTGCATCTGGAGTTTCCCTTCGCCGGTTCGCGAATGTTGAGAGGCCTGCTGGCTGCCGAGGGGTGCAAGATCGGCCGCCGGCATGTGAAGACGCTGATGCGGCGGATGGGGATAGAGGCGCTCTATCGCCGTCCGCGCACAACAAAGCCCGAACCCGGCCACAAGATCCATCCATACCTGCTGCGCGGCATGGAGATCACGCGACCGAACCAGGTCTGGGCGATGGATATCACCTACATCCCGATGGAGCGCGGTTTTGTCTACCTCGCGGTCGTTCTCGATTGGGCGACCCGTCGGGTTCTCTCGTGGCGGTTGTCGATCACGATGGAAGCAGCCTTGCGTCGAGGCGCTGGAGGATGCCTTGTTTCGTCACGGCAAGCCGGACATCTTCAACACCGATCAAGGTTCGCAGTTCACCGGGCAGGCTTTTACCGGCGTGCTGGCCGGCAACGGCATCGCGATCAGCATGGACGGCAAGGGCGCATGGCGGGACAACGTGTTTGTTGAACGGCTCTGGCGCAGCATCAAATACGAGGAGGTGTACCTGCGGGCCTACGACAGCGTCACCGAGGCACGCAGCTCGATCGGCCGATATCTCGACTTCTATAACAGCAGGCGTCCCCATTCGAGTCTTGACGGCGGCACGCCGGATCAAGCCTACTTCACCCCGCTGTCACTCCGCATGGCAGCCTAACCCCGGCAGAGGCTCCACCTATCGACGCGGAAACCCTGTTCAGAAAACCGGAACCAGCTCTCCGCTCACCACGCATACCGTGCGACGCCCTTGCTGGTATAGCTTTGGGAGACACCGGAGAATTCGCCTTCGAAAGTGGCGGCAAGCGAAAGGCCGCCGATCCATTTTATTTCGGCGGACGCGGTGGCCAGCGCTGCCTCGCCGGCCTGTCCGGCGCCATTGACGACGAACGACGCACCGGGCAGCGTTTGAAACGTCGCGCCGATGGCGCGACCGGTGGTGAAGTCGTGTGCCCATGCGACGCGGCCGCGCAGCGTCAGGATGGCATCGGTCAGCACATACGATTTGTCGGCGCGAATACCAAGTTCGCTGCGGGGGGCGGTCGCGGTTTTCGCGCCGTAGGTCAACGCGAATGTGTTGGTGCCGCTGACGGCCTGCTCGGCATAAGCGGGCAATGCGTAAGTGGTGAATTGTCCGCCGGCATAGGGCGTGATCCCGATCGATGACGTTGCAAAGCGATAGCCGCCTTCCAAACGGCCGGAGAACGCGTTGGCGTTAAACTTCGCGCGCAACTGATCGGCGCCGGCAACGGAGACAGTTCGGTCAGTTGTGACATTCTGCCAGCCATAGGCCAGGGCAGCGACCATGTAAGCCGGACCCAGCGTGTGGCGAACGAATAAGCCGGCTTGGAACAGATCGGAATGACCCGTGCCCCCATTCGAGACGCTGAAATTGGTGCCACCGCCGGCTAAGGCAAAGCCTGCCAGCGTCGACGGCAAGAGCAGATAGTCGGCACCTGCAGCCATGCCGTAAACACGGCCGGTCGCGCCGCTCGAGCCGAGCGCGGTATCGCCATTGGTAGTTCGGGAGCCGCCGAAACCAGCACCCCAGACGCTCCAACGCCGATCGAAGCTGGCCGCCGGCGGCGCTTTGCCGGGCATCATAGCAAAGGTCGGCGAAGCACTGGACGCACCGGTTTCGTCAGCGAATTGCAAGGGCGCCGATGGCCCAACTGCTTCGCCGCCTCTACTCATAGTAGGATCGGTCATTGCCCCCAGAAACAGACCCATCGCGTCAAATGTCGTCTGCTGCGAGCCGGTGGCCAGTTCGCCGGAGACCTGCGTCAGGCCGGCTGGCGTCAGCGACCCGAACACCGCCGGAATGCCGCCGGTCGTATTGAAGAAATTTGTCAGCGAATTGGCGACATTCTGCTGATTGATGCTCAGACCGCTATATTGCAATGCGAGGTCCAGATTGAGATAGGCGTTGTTTGCGTCGTAGCTCAAGCTCGACCTGAAACCGGATGGCAGGTTGGTGTTGACCACCACCGAACCGAACGTGCCGCTGACGCCGCTGGTAGCGTTCAAGATCGTGTACTGTTTAACGACGTAACTACCCGGAGCGAACGACGCATTCACCGTGGCGCCGCCGAGCGTCGCGGTGCCCGTTACATTGGTGAGGTCGGCCGCGGTCGGCGAGACCTCCACGAGGTAGTGTGCAGCCGAAGCGAACGCGAGGTTGCCCTGCACCGTCAGTGTGCCGATCGAATTGCCAGGCGACAGCGTGCCACCATTGACGGTGGTGCTGCCGACTGTGCCGGTGCCGCCGAGGACACCACTGCCCGACACCATCACCGCAGAACCGGCGAGCGAACCGTTCACGGCCAGCCGGCCGCCCGTGACGTTGGTGGCACCGGTGAAGCCGCTGGAATCGGCGGTGAGGATCGTGGTGCCGGCGATCTGATTGATCGTGCCCACGCCGCTGATGGCGGGTGCGAAGGCGTAGTTGGCGCTGGTGTGGTTGAAGGTGATAGACCCTGCGCCAAGACCGAAAGCGATAGATGGCGCGTTGAGTGTTCCTGGCGCGGCGGCGGCGCTTGCCGCGTCGGCTCCGATGTTGAACGTACCGACCGACCCGGCTTGCGTTGCGATGAACAGACCGGAGAGTGCTGTCACATTGCCGCCGTTCGAGATCGACAACGATCCGGTTCCGGCGTCGCCGACATAAATGCCGCCTCCGTTGCTCAGGCTTGATCCAGATCCATCCACGATCACCGCACCGATTCCACCGACGCCTGCGCCGATCTGGGCGATGCCGCTGCCCCCAAGTGCGGTTGCGCCGTTGGAGATCGCCAACGATCCCGTACCCACGCCACCGACGACAAGATTGAGACTGTTGGTCCAGGTCGAACCGACACCGTCGACGGTTACATGGCCAACGCTGCCCGCAACAGCGCCAATAACCCCGATAGTATTGGTGATCTTGCCCGCATTGGAAATCGTCAGCGTACCGTTTCCCGCGTCGCCGATGCCGAGAAAATTGTTGGTCCAAATGGAGCCCGTGCCGTTCACGGTCGCGCTCCCGCTTGCGCCCGCGAACTGGCCGAGATCACCGTTCATGTCGTTGACAGCACCTCCGTTCGAAACAAGAAGTGAGCCCGTGCCGTACTGACCTATAATCAGGTTGCCGGCGCCGGTAGACCAACTCGAACCGATCCCGGTCACGGTGACGGTGCCGGTGGAGTTGGCAAGGGCACCAACCGTGCCACCGACGCTGCTGACCGCGCCGCCATTCGAGATGGCGAGCGAGCCGCTGCCAGCGTTGGCGACATTGATGCCGCCGGTGGTCGCCCAAGTCGAACTGGCGCCGGTCACCGTCACCACACCAGTCCCGCCAGCCGCAACACCTAAAGTACCGTCGTTCGTGATGACGACACCCCCGTTCGAAATCGTCATGGTGCCGGCGCCGCCGACGCCGACGAACAGGAAAGCGGGAGTCGTCCACGACGACCCCGCGCCGTCGACCGTAACGGTGCCACTCGATCCCGCGGCCTGGCCCAGGGTGCCACCGCCATTGCTGCTGCTGATCTGGCCGCCATTCGAAACCAGAAGCGAGCCGGTGCCGTTTGCACCAATGGTCAAATCGAAAGCGCCGAAGGACCAGGCTGAACCGGCGCCCGTCACCGTGACCGCGCCGTGGGCACCGGCGAGGTCGCCGATCGCACCGCCGCTGCTGACGACAAACGAATTGCTCGCGACGGTCAACGTGCCGGTGCCGGTAAAGCCGACGTTGACCGCACCCGTTGTCGATACTCCAGAATGACCGGTGAGGCTCACGGTGCCGGTGCCGCCGGCAACGCCAATGAGGACGCCGGCGGTCGTCGCCTGGCCTTGATTCGAAAGAGTCAACGTGCCGGTACCCTGGGTGCCGACGGTCAGGGTCGACGTATTCGTCCAGGTCGATCCCAGACCATCCACGGTCGCCGTGCCGGTGCCGCCGGCATTCTGGCCGACGATTCCGCCTGCATCGCTGACCGCCCCGCCGCTCGAAACCAGGAGCGTGCCGGCTCCGTAATTTCCGATGATGACCTGATTGCCAACGCCCGTCGTGGTCATGGTCGAACCGGATCCCGTCACGGTCATCGTGCCGGTCGAGCCGGCAAGATCGCCGGCAGTGACACTGACGCTGCTGAGGGCCCCGCCGCCGGAAATGGTCAGCGCGCCCGTGCCGGACTGACCAACAGTCAGGAAGCCGCTGGTGGCGGAGACGGTGTTGATGACCGTGGCATTTGGCGTGACCGTATCGATGACAACGGTAGACGCCCCTGTTGGTATCGTGCTCGGGCTCCAGTTGCCGGTCGTAAACCAATCGGTGGAACTCGCTCCGGTCCATGTCTCGGCTTGCGCCGACGAAAACAGCGGCATTCCTGCGAGGGCCGTGCCGGCGAGCAGCAGCGCAGGGATTCTCGCCGCTCGAACCGATGGCGAGCGGCGATATCTTGTCTTCGTCATAGCAATGATTTCCAAGATTTATTCTGGCGGAGAACGATGAGCCGAGCCCCGGTCGCGTCGCGAGCAGCAGACGGGAAAAGACTAGCGGGCCGACTCGGCACAGCGCTTGGTCTGAATGACGTGATGAGTTGGGCTAGGCGGCAAAGAAGGCCATCGCCGAGCCGATGTTGCCGATCGGCAACTGTACTGACCTGGTCAATCCGACCCGCGCCAGGTGGCGGACACCTAACGACCAGGCTTCGAGAGCGCTCTCAGCCCGCGGCATCGTCAGGCCGGCGGGCCGCAGCGCGTATATCGGATGGGGTCACACGGTAACGCCGCCGAAACGCATGATTGAAATAGGACAGATCCCCGAACCCCGCTTCGAAGGCGATGGTGCTGATCATGTAGCCGGCAAAGCGCGGATCAACGAGGCAACGATGGACCCTGGCGAGGCGCTGACCGAGCACGAAATCGGTGAACGTCGTCTCCTCGCTCTGGAAGAGCGTCCTGATGTAGCGCGGCGATATACCGTGCCGCGCGGCAAGGGCTTCGATCGACAGATCGTGCCGGGTGAGATTGGCAAGGATATCAGCTTTGACCGCGAGCAGCCGCGCGACGCGAACGCCGCGCCCCTTGGCAACTTCGGTGGCGTCCCGTGTTGCTCCAAGTGCCAGCGCCACAAGATCCTGCACGTGCGAACTTGTCGCCGCCTGCAACTCCAACGACATGCAACTAAACTCGTGTTGCAGTAACCTGACGTAGTCGGTCAAAAGCCGAAGCGCCTGGTTGTCACGCGAGATCAGCTGCATCAGGACATCGTCTATATTTGCAACGACCTGCGTGAGGACGGTTCGCGACATGGCAATCGTGAGAAAATCGATCGACGAGTTGTAAAGCGCGCCTCCGGGCACAGCGTTCGACCACAAAACAGCTTCCGACTTCTGAAACGAAACTTCTCGGTTTCCTTGATGCGTAACGGCTTGTCCGTTGAGAAGAATGCCGAGCACAAGGTCGTCGCTACCGTCGGCGGCGAGGGCCCGTGTCCGGGCAATCCGGTTAGGAGAACTGGACACCGATGCGACCGTCAGGTTCGGCATTGCATAGATCTGGGCTTCGCTTCGAAACGGCCCGCTGCCGATCGACTCCATTTCCATCTTGACGACGGTGCGCCCAAAAACTTCCCGCCACACCGAAAGCCGGTCACGCTCTGGCAACTCGTCGGTCGAAAAGCGGAAAAATCCCGCACCCTCTTGCACAGCAGCCCCTCCGGCCGCGTCTTTAGCGACATCGAGGCAAGGTACCGAGAAGAAGCAGACGGCCGCTTGGGCTGAATGGACATATCGTCTTGGGCTGTGAGGAACAGCCGAACTCAACTGCATCAGCCTGTGGCTGGTTTGGTCGGCGGCGTTCTGCTATCCGTCGTTGCGCCGGGCCGCGGCCCGTACGTCGGATGGGGTCGCTCCATAGCGTCGGCGAAAGCGGTGATTGAAATAGGAAAGATCGCCAAAACCAGCTTCGAACGCAATCGCACTAATCAGACGATCGCCGTATCGTGGATCGACCAGGAGTGCATGGGCGCGGGCCAGCCTTTGGCTCAGCACGAAATCTGTGAAGGTCGTTTCCTCGCTCTGAAAGAGCGAACGGATATAGCGCGGAGAAAGGCCGTGGCGCGCGGCGATCGCGTCAAGCGAAAGCCAGCTTGAGGCAGCGTTGGCGACTGCGTCCGCCTTGATTGCATGCAGACGCGCAATTCGTACCCCGCGACCGGTCGCGGTCTCGGCAGCGTCCCGGGTGGCGCCTAGGGCAAGAGCTGCGAGGTCATGGATATGGTCGGCCGCGCTCCGCTGCAGAATGGGGGACGATCGCGTCAGTTCGCTGCCGACAATCCGCAGGTAAGACGTCAGCAGCCGCAATGCCGGATTGTTCACCGACATCGGCCGCAGGAGGAAAGCGTCAGCATCCGCAAGCTGCGGAGCGAGCCTCTTTCGCTCGAAACGAAGGTTGATGAGTTGCGTAGGCGTATGTCCGGCAAAGCTTCCTGGCTCGTCGTTCGCCGTCAAGATCGCTTGGCCATTGCTGATAGTCGCTTGTCTGCCAAGTTGCCCGGCCGTACCGACGCCCTCCTGCAGAATAACGAAAACTAGATCATCGTTGTCGATCAATTCTCGGGTGAGCCGATTGCGCATGGGAGAGAGAGAACCGGATGCAGTGCCGAGCCCCGGCAATGCCTGCAATGTCATGTCGACATCGAATTCGGTACCACGTTCGGGCTCGATCTCGATCTTGAGAAGCTTTCGCCCGAAGATTTCGCGAAATGCCTCGAGCCGCTGCGCCGCCGGCAATACACCGGTGGCAATTCGAAGAGTGTCCATCCCGATCCCCAAAGAGGCGTTCCAGCGATCAATAAGCAAATAGCTTGCCGCTGATCCCGCAGCAGGGAAATCGTCGGACGGATCTGCTGCGACCCAAGCACGATCCGAGACGACTTCTTTTCAGTTATATCGTCGCCTCGATTCTGTACACAACGATGAATAACTCGCGTACACGCTGCGGGTGCTCAGGCATTTGTGGACCGTATTGAAGTAGCCGATGACGCCATACGCATCATCGGCGACAAAGCGACCTTCATACAGGCGGTCGCTGGCTGAGCTTCGCGGCAGGGGCGTTCATGGTTTTGTATGGAAGTGGCGCGCCATTCAGAACAGAACAGCGACCTTATATGTGATTGAAATCGCTTTATAATTTCTTAGACTGAAATAGTGGCGCCACAGCTAGCCAAGGTTGCAGGCAAGGGCCGTTCTGGTCCGAATTCTAGAAGTTTATGCAGACCGTTTTGTACCGGGCGCATGCAACACTACATTGAAGGTAGCGCTGTTCTCAGGCCCGGCTTTGAGATGTTGACGGCAATAGGCCCCCGGAAGCACCTCTATGGTGGCCCCTCGCACTGGATGCGGCGCTGGGCAGGCGGTTTCCCGATCTACGTCAATGAGGCCTGTGGCGCGCACATCCGTGACATCGATGACGCGACTACGTCGATTTTTGCCTCGGAACAGCCCGGCCCCGCAGGGACGACGCCCTGAGTCCCAGCTAGTACCCGGAATCAGAGCTGAGTGATACGGCGGGCTTTGAAACGGCGTTGGCGGACCTTTTTCTTGGTCCAGACGAAAGGCTTGGCTTTGTCGTTGTACGCGTTGACGTAGGCATCGATGCGTTCCTGAAGCTGGTTGAGGCTTGTGAAGGAGGTGCCGCTGGGTGACTGACCCTGCAAGATCGAAAACCATACCTCGACCTGATTGAGCCAGGACGCACTTGTCGGCGTGAAATGTACGTCGGGATGAGCTTTGAGCCAGGGCTCGATCTTTCTTATAAGTGTTGAGGTTGTCGAGGATGACGTGAAGCTTTCGGCCCGGAAAGGCCGCGATGACGCTGTTCATGAAGTCGAGAAACTCGACACGGCGACGGCGTTTTGAATGCGTTGCGACGCCGCGAGCAGCGTTGTCGTGCCATGCCGCTTTTAATCGTGGCTCTGGCCGGTCAAAGCGCGGCCATGAGGCAGTTTCAGATAGCCCTGCGCTCGCTCCAAGGCCTGGATCGAGGGCTTCTCGTCCACGCATAGCACGATGGCATTCGCGAGCGTGGCGACGTAGACGCCGACAACATCGGCGGCTTTGGCGGTAAAGTTTGGGTCGTTGCTCTCGCACCATGGCTGCGCAGGAACCGCCAGACATCTTGGACGTCAACATCGCCCAGTGCCTCGGCCAGCAGAGGGCCCGTCCAGCGTGCAAACCCTGCGGGGCTGCCTTACCCAGCAGTTTCAGAATCCGCTTATCGGTCGTCTACGTATAAATCGGTTGTTTGCCAGGCCGCGGCTTGTCTTGCAGCCCTTCAAAGCCATGGCCGGCATAGCGACGTCGCCAAAGGCTCACAATCCGCGGCTGGACCCCAACTTCCTTCGCGATCGATCGGGTGCTGCGCCCGTCCGCCGCTAACAGAACGATCCGCGCCCGCTTCAAATCACGCTGCAATGTCACCGGTGAGCGACAACACGCCTCAAGCACCTTGCGATCTTTCCCCGAAAAGTGGACTTCTCTTGCTTCGGGTATCATCCAGACCTTGAATCACGACTCACGATCCAAGAAAAGTGCGTACTAGTGATCTTGTTCATTAGGAATTTAGCTCCACTGCCAGCATTCTCGTCTGTTCTGTCGCATCCACAGCTTATCTTGAGATAGGAGGGGCCGCCGTACTTCGGCGGCAGTCCGTAGCTATTGCGACGTCATCTTTTGCAACAACTTCTCGACGTTTTCGAAAAAGCGCTGCTCGAACGCGCCTTCGGCATGGCACCCTATGGTCACAATTCTCATAGCGTACGATCTCGGCTTTCGGGGGTCGTGTTCGCCAAGAGGACATCATGGCCCTCGAGCAGAGCAGCTTCGCACGCTGGGTCAGCTTGGATGATCTTGGTTGGACATCGGAATTCTCGGTCGGTCGCGATATCCGCAAGGAGTTGGCCAGAACTTATCCCAGCAATGGTTATCCTGTGGCTGTAACGCGGAAGCGAAGCTCAGCAGATGTCGCCCGGAAAAGTGATCGCTGGCAACTCCGTCCGCAGGAGACGGCAAGGTTGAGACGAATTCGAGATAGCTTTGCAGCGACGCTCCCTTGCTGCAGCTTGGACTGCTGAGCGCTGACGTCGGCCTCTTGATTGAAGAGCGCGCCGCGCTTTTTGCAAGCCTCAGCCAACCCCCGAGTGAACTTGTGAATATCACCCGTCGAATCCCAATCGGTGAAGAAACCACGAATCGGTCGAGAAAGCCACGGTGCCTCGACGATTTGAACCTGCGGCCATGTGATCGGTCGCGGGCAGGCGGGGAAGGGCGGCCGTCTGTTTAGTCATTGTCGGATGACACTATCTCTTTAGGATCGAATTGGACATCGGTTGCTGGAGCCAGCTCAAACTTGCCCAAGACGGATTGGACCGAGAGTTCCGGTTTCTACGTCAGTTAGACTGTACGTGCGCATGCCCCGATCTGCACATCTTTTCACGGGCCACCTTGCTCGTCGACGAAGTCGACAGTTTCTTCGACCTCGGGCGGCCTTAGCGCAGTTCAAATACCTTTGGCAGTCGCTCTGCGTGTCGTCACAGGAGCAATCCCTGGCGAAGCGCGAGCGCCACGGCGTGAGACAGGGTCAACGCTCCGAGATTTCGTCTCGCATTGTCCAGATGAAACTTCACGCCACGAGGGGTAACTCCGAGAAGGTCGGCAATGTCCTGCATCGTCTTGCCGTCAGATATCCACGCAAGACACTGCCGTTCACGCTGAGTCAGCAAACGCCCCTCCTGGCTGTTCGGGGCTGCCCGTCCAATCCTGGCACTTACATGCGCATGGAAGTTGAGACTTACAGTCTTTAAGACATCCTCAGAGGTCTCGATAAAGCGGTCGAGTCCGAAGCTGCGGTCGTCCACCGCCAGTGTGAATGCCGCGAATTGGTTTTGACCCGCAGGAATGCGAACTGTGAGGCCAGTTCTGATCTTGAAGCTGAGCGCATCGTCAAACAAGCGGCGCTCTTTCGCCGACTTAGCGCTCCGCGCATCACGTCCATCCCACAGAAACATCCCGCTTGAGCCCCGTGATTTCTGCAGAACGGGATCGATGTCTTGGTATCCTTCGTCGAAGTAGTGGCTGGTCCAGCTTTTCGGGTAGGAGGAGATCAGATTGGGTCCGTTCGCGCGGCGGCCAAAATAGGCAAACCACCGGAACCCCAATGAGTGCGCGGTTCGTTCCGCAACGCGCCGAAAATCATCTTCGGTGAGGGCGGAGTGAAGACAATCGACAAACTCATTGCACGCTCTTTCAACATTTTTCATTGCGCCCCTTTTTAGAACTATTCTGACTTCTCCAACGCGACAGCCGCAAGACCTTCTCGCGCTGCGTGTGGGGCGTGTATTGCGGGGTTGCGGCAACTTTGGGGCAGAAGGGATTCCAAAGCGCCCTGTCAGAACTGACAGCGCAAGGCTGTGACCGCGACTGCTTTCTTGATCTCGAAGCTGTGATTCGTAAGTTTGAGGTTAAGAATGAGGGTCATTGTTCGCACGCGTGCGGCGCTGCTGCAGGATTCTGAACTGGCAATGGGAATGCACCGCCTGCGAGGGCGCGTGTTCAAGGAACGGCTCGACTGGGACGTCTCTTTCTCCGACGGATTGGAGATCGATCACTACGACACATTTAACCCGACTTGTCTCCTGGTACTCCAGCAGAACGACGTTGTTGGTTGTGTTCGCCTGCTGCCCACCACAGGGCGCAACATGCTCGCGGACACGTTCCCGGTGTTGCTGGATGGCAACCCGGCGCCGAAGGCGACCACGATTTGGGAGAGCTCACGCTTTTGCGTTGACACAAAGACCGTCACGGCAACAGCAGAGAATGGTCTGCGCAAAGCGACATTCCTGTTGTTTGCAGCAATGATCGAATGGGGTCAGCAGCGCAATCTTCAGGCCATCGCAACCGTCACTGATCTGCGCATGGAACGCATCCTGCGCCGGGCCGGATGGCATCTCAATCGCCTCGGCACCCCTCGCCAAATCGGGGCGACCAAAGCCGTGGCTGGATTGTTGCCGATTACCGAGAAGGCTCTCGGCGCGATCCGAGCGACCGGGCAGATCTCAAGATGTGCAATTAACGCGCCGTCAAGCCTCGCGATCGCGGCCTAGCATCGAACATCTCAGCTGCTGACAGGAAGGCTTTCAACCATGGATCCAGCTGCATTCGCGGCTCTGGTCGAACGATGCGCCCCCACGGCAATGGTTCGGCCGCTGACGGCAATCGTCCGGCAGGCGAGCTCGTTCGAGCCGTTGCTGATCACGATTGAGGGGCGCAAGCCGATCCCGATCCAGGCGAGCGATCTCAACGAAGCCATCCAGCTCGCGACCGAGGCCATCGCCTCCGGTCAGAAGGTCCGAACGGGGCTCGCTCAACTTGATGCTGAGGAAACAAGGAAGGCCGGACTGACGGCTAGTACCACCTTCGATGCGTGCCAGCACATTGCCGGCCTTGGCAGATTGTTCGACGCACGACTGCAAGCGGCGAGCCTAAAACGCGCAGACCGCGATCAGGCGATTGCCGAGGTTGTCGCGAGCTTCGCGCCCAAGGCTTCCGGTCAAGTCTCGGAGCCTCGCGCCCAGCCGATGGCAACCAACAGTCGCGATGGCCCCACCGGCGATACGACAATCAATCCATCCCCAGCCTCTGCCAGCGAGCGCCGGCCCTGGGACGTCTATCGCTCGGGACTGGGCACGTCAGCCTTCGTCTATGAACGATGAGAAGCGCCGTTTTTCATCTCAACTCAATACCGCGGTCGGGGCTGGGGTCCGGCTGCGGTGCCAATCGGAGCCGTGCCATGACTTCTTCTCTTAAACACTCCGCTGCCCTCCTTTGCATGGGCGTCGTTCTCAGCATCGCGCTGGTCGAGCCTGCGTTTGCGCAGACAGCGAACATCGAAGGCGTGCTGCAAAACATCGTCAATATGCTGACCGGCAACGTCGCCCGCCTGCTGGCGACGCTGGCTGTCATCATCGTCGGCATCGCCTGGATGTTCGGTTACCTCGATCTGCGCAAGGCCGCCTATGTCGTGCTCGGTGTCGCCATCACCTTCGGCGCCTCCGAGGTGGTTTCGACATTGACTGGGGGGCATTGATGACCGAGGCCGCGCGTCTCACGGAGGACACCTTGTTCCTGGCCTGCACGCGCCCGGCCATGATTGCCGGCGTCACCATGGAAGCCATGGGGCTCAATGTGATGTTTTCCTGCATCATGTTTCTGGTGGCTGGCAGCATTCTCTACGGCTTGGTCGCGATTCCGATCCATGGTCTTTGCCGCATCATCTGCCGGCACGACCCCAACATGTTTCGGATTCTGCTTGCCTGGATCGAGACGCGCGGGCGCACGCGCAACGCGTCGTTCTGGGGCGGATCGTCCTGTACGCCGCTCAAGCTCGTTCGGCGATATCGAACAAGAGACCTCGGTTATGCGTAGCGCAACGCTTAAGACCCGAGAGATCGGGCCTGACGTCTACCTGCCGTTCGGCCGGCATGTCACGGATACGGTGATCAGTCTCACGACACGAGCGCTAATCACGGTGATCAGGCTTGACGGCACCTCGTTCGAGACCGCCGAGACGGCGGATCTGAACGACCTTCACGCCAAGCTGAACCTCACGCTGCGCAACGTGGCGGATCCACGGCTGGCGCTATGGACCCATCTGGTGCGCCGCCGGACGTCAGACTATCCGGCCGGTGCGTTCCGCTCGGCATTTGCGACCGCGCTTGATGCACAGTATCGCGACCGGCTTCGTAACGAGGCGCTCTTTCGCAACGATCTTTATCTGACGCTGGTCTGGCATCCCGGCCGCGCCACCACGGACGTCGCCACGGCGTTCTTCAAGCAGCTTGGCCGACGCGCTGCCCAATTCACCGAAGTCGACAGCGACGCCTTGAAGCGGCTTGAGGATGCCAGGCGCGACATGGTCGCGGCACTGGATCGTTACGGTGCCCACACCATGGGATTGGTTGAGCGCAACGGCGTCGTCTTTTCAGAACCCATGGAACTGCTCCACGCCATCACAAGCGGGGAGTGGCTGCCGGTCGCGTTGCCGCAAGGGCCGATCGGCCCCGCGCTCTATTCGAACCGTGTCATCTTCGGCCGCGAAGCCATCGAAATCCGGGGTGCCGGCGGATCGCGCTTCGCTGGCATGTTCGGGATCAAGGAATATCCGGCGTCCACCAGACCTGGGCTGTTGAACGCGCTGCTTTCCGCGCCATTCGAGATCATCCTCACGCAATCCTTCGCGTTTTTGTCAAAGGCCGACGCCAAGACGGTCCTGACGCGCAAGCAGAACCAGCTGGTCTCGGCTCAGGATCCGGCGGCCTCGCAAATCGACGAACTCGCTGACGCGCTCGACGATCTCGAATCCAATAGATTCGCGCTCGGCGATCATCACCTCTCGCTGCTGATTTACGCGGAGACGCCTTCCCAGCTACAGGAACATATGAGCGTGGCGCGGCGAGCACTGGCGGATGCCGGTAGCGTGGTCGCGCGCGAAGATCTTGGACTTGAAGCGGCGTATTGGGCGCAGCTGCCTGGCCTGTTCAAATATCGGGCACGAACTGGGGCGATCAGCTCCCGCAATTTCGCGGCGTTCTCCCCGTTTCACACCTACCCCGTCGGAAGGGCCGCCGACAACCATTGGGGGCCGGCGGTTGCGATGCTCAAGACCGCGTCAGGCTCGCCGTTCTACTTCTCGTTCCATCACAGCGACCTCGGCAACACCTTCATCTGCGGCCCGTCCGGGTCCGGCAAGACCGTCGTGCAGAACTTCCTGCTGTCCCAGGCCGAGCGGCTTGGCGCCACTTACGTCTTCTTCGACAAGGACCGTGGCGCCGAACTTTTCGTCCGCGCTGCCGGCGGGACCTATCTGACGCTCCACAACGGCCTTGCGACCGGCTGCGCACCGCTCAAGGCGCTGGACCTGACGCCAGCGAACCTGTCCTTCCTCGGCGCACTTATCCGGAAACTCGTCACACCGGAAAACCGGCCGCTGACGGTGACCGAGGAGGAGCGGATCGATTCCGGATTGAGAGCTCTTGGTCAACTGCGGCAGGCTGAACGATCGTTCGGGGCGCTGCGGGCCTTTCTCGGCCAGCAGGATCGGGAAGGCATTGGCGCCCGGTTGGAGCGATGGTGCCGCGGCGCGCCTTTCGGCTGGGTGCTCGACGGCGAGCAGGATGCCATCGGGTTGGAGGCCCGATTCATCGGCTTCGACATGACCGATCTCCTGGATCATCCGACCGTTCGCACGCCCTTGATGATGTATCTCTTCCATCGGGTCGAGCGGCTGATCGACGGTCGGCGCCTGATCATCGATATCGACGAATTCTGGAAGGCGCTCGGCGACGAGGCATTTCGGGATCTCGCCAACAACAAACTGAAAACCATCCGCAAGCAGAACGGCGTCATGGTGTTCGGCACGCAGTCGCCACGGGATGCGCTGGCCTCGCCGATCGCGCACACCATTGTCGAGCAATGCCCGACGCAGATCTTCCTGCCGAACGCGCGTGGGACGCGCTCGGACTACGTCGACGGCTTCCATCTGACGGACACTGAATTCCGCCTGATCAAGGAGGAGCTCGCGCCCGAAAGCCGGCGGTTCCTGGTCAAGCAAGGCCACAATTCGGTGGTGGCCGAACTTGATCTCGGCGGTTTCGACGACGCACTCACCGTGCTGTCGGGACGGACGGAAACGGTCGAGCTGCTCGATCGCATTCGCAGCGAGGTCGGCGACGATCCGGCCCAATGGCTGCCGGTATTTCACGCGGAGCGGAGGAAAGTCCGATGATGGTTCAGCGCATGGCGGCGATGCTTGCCTCCGCGTCAGTCGCGGCCCTCCTGATCGCGTCTCCGGCAGGAGCCGAGATTGTGTTCGACCCCAACGTCTTCGCGCGGCAATTCGAGCAACTGACGGAGCTGAAGAAGCAGGTCGATACCCTGACGTCGCAGCTCAAGGTGGCGCAGGACCAATTGAACCAGGCCAAGCAGCTCTATGACAGCTTCAACAAGCGGACCAACGCCAACGAGATCGGGTCGCTCTTGAACACACCGCAGTTCCGAAAAACTCTGCCCCAACAGTTCTCTGATATCGAACGTCTCGTCGCGGGGCAGGGTGGCGCCAACTTCGCCGACGCGATCGACCATTATCTGTCGCAGAACCGCGCATATGCTGGCAACAGCGGCAATTCGTATTACCAGAGCGAGCTCGACCGGATCGCGCGGCAGACCGGCGCCAAGCACTCCATGGGCCAGGCGGTCTACGACACTGCCTCGCAGCGCATCGATGCGCTGGAGGAACTCAGAACTCGCATCAGCAGTGCGACAGACGTCAAGGAGACCCTTGACTTGTCAGCCCGGCTGCAGGCCGAACAGGCGCTGCTCCAGAACGATGTGCTCCGGATGCAAGGCCTCGCGATGATCCAGCAGGCCCGTACGGACATGGACGGGCAGCGGGAACGCGAAAAACAGCGTCAACTGGTCGATGAAATGAAGGCGGCCCTGCAATGACGATCAAAGCATCCGTTCTGGTGGTCGCTGTTGCCGCTGCTCTTACGGGTTGTAACGTATCCGACAGGAGCCAGCAGACGAAGACCGTCAGTTGGTTTTTCGAGCACCGGGACGAGCTTCAAGCAACCCTCAAGGCGTGCCGCAATAACCCAGGCGAACGCGGGAACACGCCCGACTGCATCAACGCGAATGAAGCGCGTAACAAGCTCACCATCCAGGAGATGAAAGACGCCCTGAAGTAAGGACCGCCGCGATGGCCATAAACGTCTTTGACACTTTCCTGAAAGAATTCGAGCAACCGATTACGGCATTCGTGTCGACATCGGTTTCGAATCTCGCGTCGTACATCGACGGCCCGCTACGCGTCGCCGTGATGCTCTACGTCGTCCTCTACGGTTTTGCTGTGATGCGCGGCGCGATCTCTGAGCCGATCATGGAATTCGCCTGGCGGGCGATGCGGATCGTCGTCGTGGTTCTGCTCGCGACGAATTCGAGCGCGTTCCAGCAATATGTCACGGGTCTATTTTTTGACTCCTTGCCGAAGGAAATCGGCAATGCACTGGCGGGCTCCGGACTGAACACCAATTCCGGAGCGCCTTTCGATCAGCTTCTCTCAAAAGGTATCGACGTCGCCAACAGGATTTACGAACAAGCCGGTCTGACCAACATCGCGCCGGCGCTGATCGCCGCCATTCTCCTGGTCTTCGTGGCGGTTGGTTCCTTCCTGCAATTTGCCATCCTGCTCTACGCCAAGGTTGGTCTTGGCGTCGTGATCGCGCTCGGCCCTATCTTCATTGCCCTGGGGCTATTCGAGGCCACGCGGCCGTTCACAGAGGCCTGGCTTCGGCAGGTCGCGAATTTCGTGATCTTGTTGGTGCTGGTGGTCGCGCTGGTCGGGCTGATGCTAACGACCGTCAGCGGCTTCATCGACAGGTTCGCAGCCAATGCGGGGACAGCCGGCGAGATGGTGGTGGCCGCGGTCGCCATCAGCGCGGTGCTCGGCCTGTCGGGTTACATCTCGCTGCAACTGCCGATCATCGCCGGCGGTCTCGCCGGGGGAGGGGCATCGCTCGCAAGCCGGCTGGTCACAAGTCCCTTGATTGCCAATGCCACGGCGGCTGCGGGCGGCGCGTATGCCGGCGCACGCTGGTCGGCAAGCCGGGGTCTTGCTGCAGTCAGAGCCAGCCGGCAGGGCGGCAGTATGCGGCGGGTTCGATCCCAGAGCACTACGACAGCGTAAGCAAAGATCGCCGGCATCAGGCGACAAGAAAGACAGGGGCATCAGAACGATGTGGCGTCGACTATTCATTATTTGCGTCATCGCATGGCAGCTTGGCGGCTGCGCAAACTGGTCAAAGGGGCCGCCATCCTGTGATGGCCTGACGCGGCGGCCGCTCAATCGCTCGCTGTGGGATTGGGAGAACGGCACGCCGCTGGCGGCGCCCGAGGCGCCAATTCCGCCGTCCGGGCCAGCACCCATCATCCGCAAAGGCGACGCCAGCCCATCCGCGCCATCCAGCCATACCGCCAATTCGAGCTCTCGGTTGGACATTGCAGCCTCTTACCGCGCCTGCGGCAAGGAGGCGTGAGATGGTCCGGCAGGATGATCTGAAGACCTATTTCGACAACGCGCGCCGGTGGGAACAGGATCTGTTGCTGTCGGCCCATCGTTCGCGCCGAACGGCATGGGTGATCGCCGCGGGCGCATGCGCCTTGGCGGTGGCCTCAGTCGGGGCGGTCGCGGCGCTGGCGCCGCTGAAAACGGTCGAGCCGTTCGTCATCCGGGTCGATAACGCGACTGGTATTGTCGACACCGTTTCCGCCCTCAATTCGACGCCGGCACGCTACGACGAAGCCGTGACCAAGTATTTTCTTGGACGCTACGTCCGCGCGCGCGAAGGGTTCAGTTATCCGGAAGCCGAAACCAATTTCCGCACGATTTCGCTGCTTTCGGGGCAGAGCGAGCAGGCCCGCTTCGCGGCCTGGTATCGCGGCTCCAATCCCGAAAGCCCACAGGTCGTTCAAGGCCGATTCGGGGTCGCGACAGCGCGGATCAAGGCGATCTCGCTGCTGGCCGACAACGTGGCGTCCGTGCGCTTCATGAAAGAGACCCGCAAGGGCGAGGAAACCCACATCACCCACTGGGTCTCGACCCTGACGTTCACCTACGCCAACGCACCGATGTCGTCCGCCGACCGTTTGATCAATCCACTCGGCTTTCTGGTTTCGGAATATCGCGCCGATCCGGAGGTCGTGCCATGAAACGTCTCGCGCTTCTGATCACTTTGGCCCTCGGATTTGCCGGACCCGTGCTGGCACTTCAGCAACCGGTGCCGGGTCAACACGATGCGCGCGTGCGCACGGTGACCTATGACTCAGCCAATGTGGTTCGCCTCAACGGCGTCATTCGCGCATCGACTCAGGTCGTCTTTGCCGATGACGAGGAGATCGCCCATGTCGCCATCGGCGACGCAATTGCATGGGAGGTCGCACCCGCGGGTTCGATATTGTTCCTCAAGCCGCGCGAAAAACACCCATCGACCAATCTTCAGGTTGTCACCACCCGGCCCGACGGACGCAAGCGCTCCTATCAGTTCGAGTTGTCGATCGCCGAGACGACGTTGGCCGACAGCTACTTCGTCGTCCGCTTCGCCTACCCAGGCGACGAGATCGAGCGGCGGCGCGTCGAGGCGGCTGCCCGGGGTGCGGAGCGGGAAGGCGCGCTGATCGATCAGACGTTTGACCTGCATCATGCCTATGGCGCGCGCAACTGGCGTTTTTCCGCCCAGGGCTCGATCGACCTCGAGCCCGAAGCCGTCTTCGACGACGGCAAAGAAACCACATTTCGCTTCGCCGGCAATCGCGAGATCCCGGCAATCTACCTGATCAACTCGGATGGATCTGAAAGTCTGGTGCCCAAGGATGTCCGTGGCGAGCTCGTGGTGGTCCACGCCACGGCCCGCGAGTTTCGTCTGCGCAAAGGAGGCAACGTGCTCTGCATTTTCAACGAGGCGTTCGACGCGGTGGGAATCAACCCCGGCACCAATACCACCAGCCCCTCGATTGAGCGGCGGGCGAAGAAATCACCTCCATCCCTGAAGTCACGATAGGTGGGCGCGACATGACCGAGCATCACGATGAGACGATTGCCGGCGACCGCGGCATTACCCCTGTGGGAGGCGGGGACAATGGTCGAGCGGCGATGCTCAAGCGCGGCTTCGGCGCGCTGGCGCTGACCGCTTTTGCCTTTCTGATCATCTGGAGCACCTGGAAGAGCGATAAGCCAGTGAGCGATTCCGCCCGCAAGCTCATGATCCGGCCGGCGGCGGCGTTCGAGCCCGCACCGGAACCGCCGTCTGCACCAATCATCACGGGTTCAATTACAGCCACGCCGGTCGCAGCTGCGCCAGCGGCGCCGGCGCCCGCCTCCGACCAGCTGCTGGAGAGCGCTCGGCGCGCCCCAGTCCTGGCCTATAATAGGCCGGTTTCTTCCGGGCGCCCCGCCCGCGATAGCGCCACCGGAAGCGTCCTGACCGAGCCCTATGAGTTTGGACGGGGCGAGCCGCGCAACGATCTTGCCGACAAACTGAAGCCCACGCCAATCGAGGGCGTACGCGCCGCGCGGCTTCCAAACCGTAATCTGCTGGTTACTCAGGGCACTTCAATTCCGTGCGTACTGGAAACGGCAATGTCCTCGGACGTGGCCGGCTTCGTCTCCTGCGTCGTCATCCGAGATGTGATGTCGGACTCCGGCAACGTGGTCCTGATGGAAAAAGGCACGCAGGTGGTTGGCGAATATCGCGGCAATGTGCGGCGCGGTTCAAAACGCCTGTTCGTGCTGTGGACCCGCGCCAAAACGCCAACTGGGGTGATTGCAGCACTCTCCTCGCCGGCTACCGATGCGCTGGGCCGTGCCGGCTTCGACGGCGACATTGACACCCACTTCTTTGAGCGGTTTGGCTCGGCGCTCCTGCTCTCGATTGTCAGCGATGCCTCATCCATCGGTCGTCAGCAGATGCAGGACGGCTCCATCCAGATCAACAACACCGCGGGCGCCACCAATACGGCCGCCGCTATCGCTGTTGAGCAGTCGATCAACATCCCGCCGACCCTGAACAAGAACCAGGGCGAACTCGTCAATATCTTTGTCGCACGCGACGTCGATTTCTCATCCGTCTATCAACTTCGGCGAATCGAGACCCGGACCCAGATTCTCGACCGCACCATTCCCGGGAACATCGTGGCCCCGGCTGTGGTGACGAAATGAGCGCGGGTGCATCGAGCGAACGCGACGGTGGCCGCCTGGTCCTGGAGCGCTATCTGGAGCCGCTGGCACCATACCTGGCGGACAAGACCCTGACCGAAATCGTCGTCAACCGCCCGGGCGAGATCTTCGTGGAAGGGCCGGGCGGTTGGACCCGGCATGAGGCGCCAGCTTTGACGCATGCCTACCTCTCCCATCTGGCAACTGCCGCCGCCGGTCACACTCGTCAGGACGTCGGTCCAGAACATCCGGTGGTGTCAACCAGTTTGATCGGCGACGAGCGCTGTCAGATCGTGATCCCCCCGGCTGTCCCGGCCGGGACAATCAGCCTGACAATCCGCAAGCCATCGACCTTGACCATGACGCTTGACGCCTTCCAGCAGGCAAGACTGTTCGACGAGGTCCGTGTCACGGGGAATGAGCTCCGCCCTGACGAGCATCGCTTGCTTGCCTTGAAAGAAGCCGGCGCTTGGCGCGAGTTTCTCGAGCTTGCGGTACGGACCCGCCGCAACATTCTCATTTCTGGCGCAACCGGTTCCGGCAAGACCACCTTGTCCAAGGCGTTGATCGCGGCGATTCCGGCGCAGGAGCGGCTCATCACGATTGAGGATACCACCGAGCTTGTCATCCCCCATCAGAATTGCGTCCGGCTGCTCTATGCCAAGGACGGGCAGGGCGTCGCCAAAATTGGACCGCGCGAACTGCTCGAGTCCTGTCTGCGGATGCGCCCGGATCGCATCCTGCTGCAGGAGCTGCGGGATGGAACGGCATTCTTCTATCTGAGGAACGTGAACTCGGGCCATCCGGGGTCGATCACGACGGTCCATGCCGACAGCGCCCGGCTGGCCTTCGAGCAACTCACCTTGCTGGTGAAGGAAAGCGCGGAAGGCCGTGACCTTCATCGCGACGATATCCGCTCGCTCCTGCTGCTTCTGGTCGACGTCGTCGTCCAGATGCAGAAGCGAGATGGCCGCTACCGCATCTCGGAAATCTATTATGACCCCGTTCGCAAACGCGACCACGCCCACTAGATTCGCGCTCGGTACTGCGCTTGCGGTCGGCGCCATTGGGGTGTTTCTGCTGGTCGCCTCAAATGTTCTGCTGCTCGGGCTCAGGCATCACGATGGAGGCATCCACTGGTCCGAGATCGCCACGGGCTGGCCCCGATACGGCACGGAACCACGCTTTGACCGCTGGCTGACACTCTCAACTCTAGCAGGGGTGATCGTCGTCTTTGGCCTGCTCGGCGCTATCCTCCGGCAGCGACCTCTGCCGCTTCATGGCAGCGCCCGTTTCGCCTCGGAGCGCGAGATCAAGGCCGCCGGCCTGCGATCCAAGGAGGGCCTGCTGCTCGGCCGCAAGGACGGCAAACTGCTCTGCTTTGGCGGATCGGAGCATGTCCTGGTCTACGCCCCAACTCGCGCGGGCAAGGGCGTCGGCTATGTCATTCCGAACCTGCTCAATTGGCCGGATTCAGTTGTCGTGCTGGATGTGAAGAAGGAGAACTGGGATCGCTCGGCGGGCTTTCGTGCAGCGCATGGGCAGGAGGTCCATCTGTTCGACCCTCTCGAGGAGAGCGGCCGCACGGCACGCTATAATCCGCTAGGTTATGTGCGCAGCGATCCCGGCGATCTCTATGATGATCTGCAGCGCATCGCGGTGATGCTGTTTCCGGCCGAAAGCCGGGGCGACCCATTCTGGTTCGAGGCGGCACGGTCGGCCTTTGTGGCTGTCGGGGGCTATGTCGCGGAAACGCCTGGCTTGCCCTTGACGATTGGGGAAATCCTGCACCAGCTCTCGGCAGCGAGCGACCTCAAGTCGCATTTTGAGAAACTCATTGCCGCTCGCAAAAGCGGCCCTTCACCACTGTCGCGACACTGCATCAGCGCCTTGAACGACTTCCTCGCGGCTTCCGAAAACACCATGAACTCGGTGCGCAAGACCGTTACGGCAAGGCTCGGTCTCTGGCTCAACCCGCGCATTGATGCCGCGACATCGACCAACGATTTTGATTTGCGTCAGCTGCGGCAACGGCCGATGTCGATCTATCTCGGGGTCACGCCAGACAATCTCGACCGTATGGGGCCGCTTCTCAACCTGTTTTTCCAGCAGGTGGTCGATCTCAATACCCGCGAACTGCCGGAGCAGAATTCCAAACTCAATCGCAAGGTGCTGCTCTTGCTCGATGAGTTTCCAGCGCTGGGCAATGTCAATGTGCTTGCGAAATCGGTCGCGTTCATCGCCGGATACGGCATCCGCCTTCTCACCGTGATACAGAGCCCAGCGCAACTGCGCGCGATCTACGGCATCGATGCCGCCCGCAACTTCATAACGAACCACGCCGTCGAGGTCGTCTTCGCCCCGAAGGAGCAGGACGTGGCCAATGAGCTCTCAGAGCGCATCGGCTACGACACGGTGAAGGCGCGCAGCCGGAGCGGACCAAGAGGGCTTGCGACGCGCTCGATGAGCGAGACGGTCTCTGAGCATCGTCGCGCCCTGATGCTGCCACAGGAACTAAAACTCTTGCCGAGATCCAAGGCCTTCATCCTAGCCTCCGGCCTGCCGCCCGTCATCGCCGACAAGATCGTATATTACGAAGACAACGCCTTCCTGCGGCGTCTACTGCCGGCGCTCACCCCGGAGATGCCCAAAGGCCGCTCGAATGCGCTGATTGAGGCAGAGATCAAAGAGCTTCGGTCTGAAGTCGCTGAGCTCCGCATGGTATTTCGGTCGCGACCGATGACCGACGAGGAGGTGGCCGACCCCTCCACCATTCCTGCCGGTGCCAGTTTCGATTTCGGGGACGTGGATATCGACCTTGAAGGCCTCTCCGAAGACGACCTGAAAGCCTGGACCCTAAACTACATCGACGCTCAGGTCATTCCGCCGACGCGGCGGACCGGCCGCAAGCGGAAGGGTGAGCAGCATGAACGACAGGCATAACGCTAGCGAGGAATTCAGCCTGGAGCGGCAACGTCGTTCCGGGCGCGCTTCCGCCCGAGAAAAGGAGGAAGACGAGTCCATAGCAACAGCCCCCAACAAGCCTTCATCCGCGGAGGTCACCGATAGTGGGTTTCCGGACCGTATCCGTCGGAAATATTACGTGGTCGCCAGTGAATCCGGAAAGGATGGATCTGACCGCGAGGCGCGGCTCTATGCTGATGAGCGGAGAGAGTACCTCGCGTTCAAGACCACTGACGATCGCCTTCTCACCCGTATAGCTGCTGCCGAAGTGATCCGGGACATGGTCAGCGTCGCACAACATCGCCAGTGGGAGGCCCTTCACGTCCATGGTTCTGTCGAATTCCGCCGCGAGGCCTGGCTCGAGGCACGCGCGCGCTTCATGGATGTGAAGGGCTATCAGCCAAGTGAGCTTGATGGCCAGGCGCTCGCTGATCGACGAGCCGCATGGGATCGAGCCCACGGCCGGACCAACGATGTAGAGGCTCGCTCGGCCTCGGACAGGCCGCTGCAGGCGGATAGGCTCGACTACGACAAGGGTGTTTCCGGACGTCTGATGGAGGTCGGTTATGGCGCCTACCGCAACCGCCCCGACGCGGAGCCATCAACCTATGTAGCCATCGAACTGGACGATGGCCGGCGCCATCAGGTGTGGGGCGTCGGCCTTGAAAAGGACGTCGCAGACAGTGGCGGCAAGCCTGGCGACCGCATCCTTATGCGTAGGGAAGGCGTCGAACCCGTCATCAGGGCGATCAAGTTCATAGACGCCGCCACAGGAAACGCTAACACTGAACGGCGCCAGATGTGGCGCAACAGGTGGAGCGTGACGGTGGAGGCACGCCGTGCAGAGCGACCGGCGGCCGCGCATGATTCCGACCTGCTCGCGGCCCAATCCCAGATTGTCGTCGTCAACAAGCTTGTCGAACGCGCTCTGCCAAACGATGAGATTGCTCGCCAGAGCATTATGGCCTTCGCCAAGGAGCGGATCGCGCACCATCTCGAAAACGGTCATTCGTTTACTCGCGCGACCGTTCTAGACCCTGTTCAGGACCGTCACCGACCCGGACCCCAGAAAGGCGAGACACGTGATGAAGGGCGGATAAGAATGAAGGAACAAGAACGCTGACTTTTCCGTTCCAGATGTAGGGCTACCGCAGCGTAGGCTGGTCGTCTAGCCGCGTTGCCCTGCGACACGGCTTGCGCTTACCACAACCGGTGAACTCGATTTCTCCGATGATGGATTGGACCGGGACATCTCGAAAAGCGAGGCACGATCAGCACTTAAGCGCCGCCGCCTTTCGCCATGCTGTACCAAATGCTGTACCGAACCGGTGCTGGGCGTACGCAGGCGAGTGATGTCGCAGTTGGTGTGCACCCGATCACTCGCGGGTAGTGCAGCGTACTACGCCAATCCGCGCGATTGTGCTCCTTCGAACACAGGCGGCGTTCTTTCTCGTTTATCGAGGGCGATGGAGGATGCGTATATCGCGCCCCGTCGTTTTCACCCTTTGCTGCTTGGGCTCAGTCGAATTTGAAAGCTCAGCTGCAGTTCTCGTATCAACAAAAAATGTGCGAGGCCAGCCGTCGGCGGAGGTCAATCCGCAGAATGAGCGGTTAAGAACACCCTTGGCGCAAGGTCGACGTTACGCATCATTCGTGCAAGGTGCTCAAACTGCTTAGTTGGCATGATCACCGCCGGCTGCGCAGACGCGAGTCCCGGCTAGCTGCATGCGGCGGCTCAAGGATGAACTGCTTAAGATCGTTGCCGGCAACCACCACAATCACGAAATTCAGCTTTCCATCTGCTTTCATTAGACCGCCGCTTATCGCCCTTCCTTGCGCGTTTCTCTCGGCAACAACGATCCCGTCGGCAATCTCTTGCCTGACATCGTTCAGAGAGGTGAGGTTAGTTTGATCCTCCCATGTCAGATCGGTCACCAAGGACATAATCGTCCCACCAACGGTCGTCCCACTATTGGCATCGATTGCATCGTCCCAGACCTGATTTCCGCGATAAGTTTTCACGCGATAAACGGGAGTGCCTGATGTGCCATCAAAGCTGACGTCTACGACCCTTGAGCCTGCGTGAAGGCTCTTCGCTGCTGCCAGAGCTGCCCGCATTGATACTTTGACGGTACGGAAGAGTTCGAGCTCGCGACCAAGAGTATCCTTCTTTTTTACCTCGCTGTCTTCCTGTCCCTCTGTCGAGGTCGCGATCAGCTCCCGCCGAGCGTGGGCATACGAGGGAACGCATGTCAGGAGCAGAAGGAATGCGGCGACGGGACGCAATGTCAAGATTTCACATATCAACGGCCGGCGTTCCATATCGTTAATTGCCTGGAGCGAACGTACTGCATGTGGCCCACGTGCGGATGATCTTGCGCCATCGCCGATCGAGTAGGTTAGTGGCTCGAAGAAGATGCTATGGGGGATAAAGCAACGATAGCCGTACCATCTCGGCGTGGGCGGCCGGGCTGGCGCGCTGCCATCCCGGCGTCGTTTCAGTCAGCTTTCAGTGACAGCAGTCTGTCTGAAGTCAGAAAGCTGCCTGCTTGTGCCACCCGGAATTAGCGAGGTAGCCACACCGGTCGACTGGAGCCAATCGGACTGATAATCGGATCTGCCCAGAACTCGGGTGTCTTCGACAATTCGACTTGCGAGCCCAATCGTGTGAACTCGCCGAAGGATGTTTGCCCGGTCTGAAGATTTGGTTTGATAGGTTTGTGATCGGGCCCGAGACTGTCCAGCTTCAGCAGAGTCGCATTGTCGACAAGCCCAATGGCTTGCTCGAGCATCACGGTCTGCGCAAGATTAACAGAAACACGGTAGCTGCCTCCCTCGGTGGCGCGACGAAGCAGCGCGGCCTGCACGCCAATCGCACCCAGATAACCGGTTAGAAAGTCGCAGATGACATTGACCCCATGCGGCAACTGAGGCTGATCCGCCGATCCAATGTCGCAGAACATGCCGGTCAGCCCCGCTGCCGTGAAGTCGTAGCCCGCCCAGTCTGCCCACGGGCCCTTTCGTGAATTGAGCTTCATCTCGACGTAGATGATTCCTGGGCGATGCTGCGCGAGTGTTTCGGCCGAAAATCCCTGCCGGCCAGCTAGATGTGGGCGTAGATTCTCGACGAAAACGTCGGCCTGCTTTGCGAGTTCGTAAATCGGCTTCTTGTTGCGATCGATACGCGCGTCCAGATAGGTCTGGCGAAGACCAGCATCGCACTGAAGATATATGGTTGGCTCTTCAATCCAGTCTAGCGTATTCAGGTTAAGGCAATCAGCCCCCTGGGCGGCCAATTGGCGCATCGTCGCCGGCCCGGCTACAACATGAACCATGCCGAGTACCCGTAGTCCAGAAAGTGGGCGGGGTCCGTTGGGCAAAGCTTCAGGCGCGCTATCGCCGATCTTTTCGATATGGATGAGGGGACTAGCCACGTTCTGAACGTACTGTTCTGTGCGATGATATTCCGCGCGTGTGCGACAAATCGCCAAAGGTACACCGGTGTCCTGTGCCGCCCTTTCAAGATCTTCCGCGTCCCACTTTCTGGTGGCGCGTTCGAGTTGCAAGGGGAGTATCCCGCAGTCGAGCAAAGCGCAGATCCGCTCAGTATTGGAGGCATAGAGTGAGGTAAGCACGACCCAACGCCCGTCGCGCGTCGGCAGGATATTGGTGCCCAACTGTCCAACATTTCCGCCGAACATCTGCGGTACGCCGTTGATCAATGTGCAATCCGCCAGGGTATCCTGCCATGCGCTCTGTGTAACATAGGCCTTTCGCAGATCGACATGGATGTCCTGACCCTGTCCGGTGCGCTTGCGCCAGAGGATTGCGCTGGCGATTGCGTTCGCTGCCGTCACAGCAGCAGAAACGCAGCCGACCTTGATGTGCGTCGGGCGGATGGGATCCATTCCTGCGAATGTCAGCGTTCCTCCCTGGTCTTTGCGATCCAGCCCCGCCTCACTGAGGATCAAGTCCACGACCTTGGTCAAGTCATCATGATCGTTGACGATTGGATAATTGAGCATAGCACTTCTCCGAAAATGTAGACGCTGCCCGGCCGTAACCGTCGACATGTGACCCGTCGGGCCGGCAATCCTCTGAATTCTTTAGGTCGCTCGACCTCGGATGCGCCAGTAAAGCCTTCCAAAAAGCTGCTAATTGCTTCGGCGAGAAACGGTACGATCTCTGTTCGAAACCAGGATCTCCGAAATTGTGACGTTCAGGGTGCCACAGCGGCTGCAAATTTGACGGCGGGTGCCGATCGATGTGCGGCCTCGGTGCATCAATCAAGAGCGGGACATTACTAACTATTTGCACGACTTAACTGGCCTGCGGATGTCGCCCCGAGCAAAAGTCCGCTCCAGCATGGGCGACACACGAAAAATCACGGCGATACTGGCGGCCGACATTGTCGGATATAGCCGGCTCACGGGCGCCGACGAAGATCGTACGCTGGCTCGGCTGCGGACGCTCCAGAGCGATTTGGTCGATCCGACGATCGCCGTTCACAATGGACGTGTTGTTAAACGGACTGGCGACGGGCTGCTGGTCGAGTTTCGCAGCGTCGTCAACGCGGTGCTCTGCGCAATCGAAATACAAAACGGAATGGTCGAGCGTAATGCGGGTCTACCGCCCGAGCGGCGTATCGACTTTCGCATCGGCATTCACCTCGGCGATGTCGTTGAGGAGCGCGACGGCGACCTGATGGGCGACGGTGTCAATATCGCGGCCCGTCTCGAGGGAATAGCTCTGCCCGGCGGCATTTGCCTTTCTGAAGATGCCTATCGCCAAGTCAAGGCACGGCTCGATCTGGCGGTCAGCGACCTCGGCGCTACCCGATTGAAGAACATCATCGATCCAATCCGCGTATATTCGCTTCAGGTCGGGCTCGCTGCGGAGCCCCGGCTGCCACCGCAGAGCGAGCCCGGGCCCCACCAGGAGACGTCGGTTTCCCTTTCGCTTCCCGAGAAGCCCTCGATCGCAGTCCTTGCTTTCCAGAATATGAGCGGCGACATCGACCAGGAATTTTTCGCCGATGGTATCGCAGAAGACATCATCACGGCACTATCCAAAGCGAGGTGGCTGTTCGTCATCGCCCGGAATTCCTCGTTTACCTATAAAGGAAAATCTACCGATATACGTCAGGTAGGACGAGAACTTGGTGTGCGTTACGTGCTCGAAGGCAGCGTCCGGAAAGCCGGCAACCGTGTTCGCATAACGGCCCAATTGATCGAAGCCAACAGCGGTCACCACCTCTGGGCGGAGCGGTTCGATCGAGCGCTCGAAGATATTTTCGCGGTCCAAGATGAGATCACGCGTAACATCATCGGGGCAATCGCGCCAGGAATTGTAGCGGCTGAGATTCAGCGCTCGCAGGGGAAAGAAGTCGCCAAGCTTGGCCAATGGGAGCGGGTGATGCGCGCCCATTGGCACGTCCAACGTTTCACCCCCGCAGATTGCAACGAAGCGATCCGGCTGATCGACGAGGTACTGCAGTTCGATCCAGCCAATGCAATGGCGCTCGCCGATCTCGCCTACAACTGGCATATGGGCGGTCTTTTTGGTTGGACGAAAGGGCCGTTCGCGGTCGCCGTGGACCGGATGGGTGAAGCGGCGCGCCGCGCGGTCGCCGCCGACGATCGGGACGCGGCCGCGCAGACCGCGCTCGCTGTTCATGAGCTCTTCAACGATCAGCACGATGATGCAATCAGGCGCCTTCATCGTGCGATCGAACTCGATCCGAATTCGAGCTTCGCGCGCGGTTACCTCGGCGCCGCTTACAGCTTCAATGGCACGCCAGATCTTTCACTTGAGGCCTTGCAGGAGTCCATGCGGTTAAGTCCGCGCGATTACTTGACGGTAATTTGGCATACTTGTTGTGCGTGGTCGCATTTACATGCAGAGCGCTTTGCGGAAGCGGTGGACTGCGCCAGACAGGCCGTCGACTTTAATCCATCCTTCCCCGATTCGCATGCCACGTTAACCGCGGCTGCTGCGCATCTCGGGCGTATGGCAGAGGCGCGCACCGGGCTCGACGGTTTAATGCGGCTGTTGCCGGGTCTCACTCTGGCCGACCCGCGACTGACGCGGCCATTCCGCCGTCAGACAGACCGAGAGCGCTTCCTCGAGGGCTTGCGAATAGCTGGGTTACCAGATTAGCCGCCCGATACCTGCGATCGACTTCAATATGCGAAATATTACGGGATGCGGTTTTCGGATTTCGACGCCTGAACCCCTTTGAAGGATACTACGATGAGAAAGATGGTTCGGGGGCTGGTTGGGTTGGTGGTCGTCGCGGCGTTCGGTGCGATGATCTGGTTTGCGACCAGGCCGCCGCCGCTGACTGTTCAGGGTGAAGTTTCGGCAGATCGCGTCGACATCAGCCCGCGGATCTCGGCACGGATCGTCACGCTTAAATCTGATGTTGGCGACACCGTGGAACGCGGCGCCGTCATGGCCGAATTGGAGAGCCCGCAATTAGTCGCGGCCCGGCTCGCCGCCCGGGCCGCGCTGGCGGTCGCCAAGGCAGACCTGGGGCGTATCAACAGCATCCGTCCCGAAACGGTCGCTCAGCGTCAGGCCGATCTCGATGCGGCGAAGGCCGATGAAATACTCGCCCAGGAGACCTACAACCGTCAGATCGAACTAGCCAAGACCGGAAACGTGCCGCTGGCTCGTGTCGATGAAGCGACCCGAAATCTGTCGATGGCCACCCAAAAGCGTCAGGCGGCAGACGCGGCACAGCAACTTGCGGCGCAGGGCGCCAGCAAAGAGGAGCGTGCGCTCGCGGCGGCCCAGGTCGAACAGGCCGGCGCCACGCTAAATCAGCGTGACGTCGACGTGGCCGAATTTGTTATCCGCGCGCCGATCTCCGGTCAGGTGACGACACGCATCGCAGCTCTCGGCGAGAACTTCAGTCCAGGCGCACCGCTTTTCTCGCTGATCGACATGAACAATCTGTGGTTCACGTTCAACCTGCGTGAGGATTTGCTTGGCGGCCTGAAGATTGGCGACAAGTTCGACGTTGTCGTGCCCGCGTTGAAGTCCCAGGTCGTTTCGGTGCACGTGACCATGATCAACGTTCAGGGCCAATATGCCGCGTGGCGCGCGACGCGCGCGACGGGCGATTTCGATCTCCGCACCTTTGAAGTGCGCGCCAGGCCCGAAGGTCCCGTCGACGGTCTGCGACCGGGAATGAGCGCAATCGTTGCCTGGGCCAATCGAGGGCGGTGATATGCTGTCACGTCGGACTATTCGGCACGGCTTCTGGCTGGTTTTCTGGAGAGAAGTCGGCTGGCTGCGACGGCGACCTTTTTTGTTGGGTTTGACGACGATCGTTCCGCTGGTTCAGATGGCCTTTCTGGTTGCGATCTTCAGCGCGGGGTTGGCAACGCGGTTGCCGATTGCCGTGCTCGATCCGGACGGATCGGATCTGTCGCGCACGATCATTCGCATGGTCAATTCCACGCCTGATACCGCGGTGGCCGTGCGCGTAGGTGATCTTGCGGAAGGACGCGGGATGATCCTGTCGGAAAAAGTCCACGGCCTGCTGATGCTGCCTCGAAATCTTCAGCGAGACGTGTTCGCCGGTCGCCGTCCCGAGGTCGTCTTCTTCTACAACACACAAACCATGACGACCGGCAATCTTACCGTTCGTGGCGTGAATGCCGCAGTTCCCGCGGCAGCCGCGGGGATCCAGTTATCGCTGCGGTCGGAGCAGGGAGAACCGTTGGAAATCGCCAAGGCCGACCTGCAGCCGATCCCTGTTCAGACCCACGCGCTGTTTAATCCGACGCTCAACTACGTCTACTTTCTGTTGACGGCACTCATACCGGCCGTGTTGCAGGTCGTCATGGTAACGACCGGGGCCTATTCGGTCGGCCTCGATGTCGAGACGCCCCATCGGCTTCGGATCCTTCGTGTGCTTGGCGGCGGTCTGTGGCCCGCAATGGCGGGCAAGATCTTACCCTACGTGGGTCTGTTTATGCTGGTGCTCGGAATCTCCGACACGGTGCTGATCACCGTATTTGAGCTGCCGCTGCATGGGCATAGCTGGCTGCTGATCATCGCCGGGCTGCTGTTCGTTTCGTCATGCCTGCTGCTCGGCGCATTGTTGGCGGTATCTCTGAAATCAACGGCGAGCGGCGTCAGCATCGGCGCGCTGCTGGCAGCGCCTGCGTTCGGGTTCATGGGAATAGGTTTTCCACGTCTGGGTATGAACACCTTTGCCTATGATTGGGGCGCCCTGTTGCCCGGCACTTGGTATCTGATCGCGCGTGTCGATCAGACTGTGCGTGGCACGCCGGTCGATCTGTCCTGGAAGCCGCTATTGGTGCTGCTCGCTTTTACCGTCGGTCTCGGTGGAATGCTGGCATGGCGGCTGGACAGTGCCCGTTCGGCCGCCCAGCGAACAGGCGGTCCAATTGCGTCGGCCGGCCCTGGCGAGGCATATGTATGACCGGCATTTTCGTGGCGTTCCGGAACGAGCTGCACCGCATTTTCACGGTCAAACCGGTTTTCTCGGTACTCATCACCGGCGTTGCGATTTATGCGCTGTATTACCCGCAGCCGTACCTCAACGAGGCGCTTCGTCATGTTCCGATCGCAGTCGTCGATCGTGATGGAACGCAGGCCAGCCGGGACTTTGCCCGTCGTGTCGACGCCACGTCCGACGTTGCTATTCTGGAGGTGCTGCCGGACCTCGCAAGCGCCGAGCGGGAAGTTCACGCGCGCCGCGTCGACGGAATCCTCGTGATCCCGGAATACTTCGAGCGGGAGCTTCTGCATGGGCGGCCATCGCCGGTCGCCCTCTACGCCGATGCAAGCTATTTCCTGATCTACCAGCGTGTGGCCGGAGCGGTCTCCGCGGTGGCGCAAACCGTTGGCGCCGAAGTTGAGGCTGCGCGTCTGGTCGCCGTCGGCGTAGATCCGGCGATCGCGGTCGCGGCATCCACTCCAATGCCCCTAACCACGGTACCCCTGTTCAACCCCGAAGGGGGCTACGCGACCTACATCCTTCCCGCCGCCTTCGTCCTGCTTCTGCAGCAGATACTTCTAATGGGCGTCGGACTGCTCAGCTCCATGCCTGAGGCGGATCGGGGACTCGCAAGCCGTGAACGCCGCTCGCCGCTCGCGACCATTCTTGGCAAACTGCTTGCCTATCTCGCACTCCAGGCCGTTGTCTTGCCGTTTTATCTTGTCGTGCTACCTTATTTGTACGGCTTGCCTCGACTGGGTAGCCTCTTGCCGCTGCTTATTTTCGCCATTCCGTTTGTGCTCTCGGTTGCAGGCCTCGGTTTTGTCGTCGCTGGTGTCTTTCGCAGGCCGATCCGCGTGCAGCTTATTCTCGCCTCGGCTGGCCTTCCCCTGTTCATGGTAGCCGGCTTCTCATGGCCGCGTGAGGCAATACCTCCCGCGATCAAGCTGCTGTCGCACGCTGTGCCGAGCTCTGCTGCGATCGATGGCTTTGTGAAATTGTCTCAGCTCGGCGCTCCGCTTTCGGCGGCAAGCTCCGAGTTTCTGACACTCTGGGGCCTCGCGGTTTTCTACAATCTGGTCGCGCTTGGGTTAGCCATGCGTGATGCGGTGCCAATCGATAACGCTGCACAGGCGTCGCCGGCAACCTGATGCTTTGTCGGGAAATCGCGGGCGAACTGTTTCGCAAAGATTTGCGGCGCTTTGGCTGGATTAACTCGAACGTCTGAGTGCGCTGGGTGACAGTCGATCACCAATTGTCGAGTGATGGCCCGACTATGCGCCGTTTCGATTGACGCACTTCAAAACAGGAGAGTTCCATGGAGAGAGTTGCCAAGTCAACGTCCAATGTAACGTCAGGCCGCCTGTTCGTTTTGGATCTCAGCGGCGGCCGGGTGCTCTCTCTGAATCCCGATGGATCCGATATGAAAACCATCGTGAGCGAAGGACGACGGCATCCGGATGGCGTCGTCGTCGATGTCGCCGCGGGCCATATTTACTGGACAAATATGGGCAATCCCAACGCCAATGACGGCAACATCGAACGGGCCGATCTTGACGGCGGCAATCTCAAAAGCATTATCCCTGAAGGTGGCACGTTTACCCCAAAGCAGCTTCAGCTCGATAAACAGAACGGCAAGCTCTATTGGTCGGATCGGGAAGGCATGCGGATCATGCGTTCAAATCTCGATGGTTCCGACATCGAGACTCTGGTCCAAACAGGTTATGGCGAGATCGATCGACGTGACGCCAAGAAGTGGTGTGTGGGTATCGCTGTCGATGTCGAGGGCGGAAAGGTCTATTGGACTCAAAAAGGGGAAGACAACGCGGGCGAGGGCCGGATATTTCGAACGAATCTGGACATCCCGAAGGGCCAGAATCCAGCGAATCGGAAGGACATTGAGCTGCTCTTTGACGGGCTACCCGAACCCATCGACCTCGATCTCGACCTGACGAACCGAATGATCTATTGGACAGATCGAGGCGACCCGCCGCGTGGTAACACCGTGAACCGGGCGCCGATGGATGGGGAATCGGGAAGGCGCAAAGACCCTGAGATTGTCTTCACCCATCTGATGGAAGCGATCGGCCTTTCGCTGGATGTCAAGGGTGGTCGTATGTTCCTGACCGATCTTGGCGGCTCCGTGTATAGCGCGAACCTCGATGGATCGGGCAAGAAAATGCTGCTCGCCGCCGAGGGTAACCTCACGGGGATCGCGTATGCGGAGCTTCCGGTGAGCCTCAAGCGATAAATCGCACGGCGAAACTCCTGTTTCTCCTGGTTCTGGAGGCCGCCGGCTGCGAGTTCGCGATAGGCATCGCCAGCGCCGCCTTCGTTCTCGCGCTGGAATCTGCCTCAAGGCCGGCCGCTTCGAACTAGTTCCGCGTAGGTCAAGCCGGGTCATCCTGAGGCCTCTGGTGATTAGTGACTTCCAGTTCGGCGCCTCGCTCCGGGTGGGCGCGGGGCCAGATTTCGAACGACGGCTGCAATTCTCCCCCTTGCCGAATTACCGCGCGGCTCGTTGAGCGTTCACGCTCTTGGCGTTCGATGAACGTCAAAATCCCGCTTGATCCGCAGATCGGCTGCCGACGGGCTGTGACCGACATTCGGAAGGATTTGCCGGGATTTGGTGCGCTTCACTCGATCCACTCGGTACCACGTCGTAGCAACATTCAATTCAACATCGCAAGCACAGGACGTTGCAATGACAAGGATCATCAATCGCGTCGCGATCATCGGCACCGGCGTCATCGGCGCGAGCTGGGCCGCACTGTTTCTGGCAAAGGGCCTGGAAGTTGTCGCGACCGATGTTGCGCCGAACGCGGAAGCGTCGTTGAGACGCTTTATCGAGGAAGCGTGGCCTGCGTTGAAACGGCTGGGCCTCGCGCCTGGCGCGTCACAAGCTAATCTGAAGTTTACGTCTGACCTCCCAACAGCCCTCAGAGATGCGGACTTTGTTCAGGAGAATGGACCCGAACGGATCGAGTTCAAGCGAAAGCTATATGGCGAAATCGACGACTTGCTGCCGGCGGACGTCATTGTCGCGTCCAGTTCATCCGGCCTTACCATGAGTGAGATTCAGTTAGGAGCTGTGGCCCATCCCGAGCGCTGCGTTATCGGCCATCCATTCAATCCTCCGCACCTGATCCCGCTGGTCGAGATTGTCGGTGGTGCGAAGACTTCCGAAGACACGATTCGTCGCGCTGCGGAATTTTATACCTCGTTGGGCAAGCGAACGATTCGCCTTCACAAGGAATTGCCCGGACATGTCGCCAATCGACTGCAGGCGGCTTTGGGCAGGGAAGTCTATTACCTGGTTGCTGAAGGGGTCGTCAGCGTCGCCGATATCGACACGGCGGTGTGTTGGGGTCCCGGCCTGCGATGGGGTGTCATGGGGCAGGTCTTGCTCAATCATCTCGGCGGCGGCCAGGGCGGCATCGAGCACTTTTTCGATCAGTTTACGGCCCCGCTGACGGCCTGGTGGAAGGTCTTGGGCTCGGTGGAATTGACAACCGAAGTTCGTCAGAAACTCATCGAGGGGCTTCATGCTGAAGTCGGATCGCGCACGGTCGACGAAATGAGCGCGCAACGAGACGCGATCTTGCTTGGGCTTCTCGAGCTCCGCGCCAAATTCGACGCACCCTCGGTTGTGCCGGGAAAAGTGGTCGGTGCTGGCTGATACTGTGCCCGGGTCGAGAGATCCAGTTCCGGAGGCGGTTCGTCCCGATCCGCATTTCAAGAGGTAAACATGGGCGATGTACTGGAAATAGCTCGCGAGCGAGAACGACGGCCTGTACCTGTCGCGCCCGAAGGTACGAAGAAGCGGATCGTGATCGTCGGAGCCGGCTTTGCCGGCCTCGCTGCGGCACAGGCGCTTCGGAAATGCGACGCAGAGGTTATCCTGATCGATAGACGGAACCACCATATCTTTCAGCCTCTGTTGTACCAGGTAGCGACGGCGGTACTCGCCCCTTCCGAAATCGCCGCGCCGATACGGGAGTTGACGCGGAAGCAAAAAAACCTCTCGGTGATGTGGGCCGAGGTCAAGGTTGTTGACGTTGAATCTCGCACCATCGACGTCGATTGCCACGACGCGCATCTGAGGACAATTTCGTTCGATTATCTGGTCGTTGCAACCGGCGTCCAGCCCAGCTATTTCGGCCATGACGAATTCGCCCGGCATGCGCCCACCCTCAAGACCATCTCTGATGCCGAGCTCATTCGTACCAGACTTCTGATGGCCTTCGAGATGGCGGAGCTGACAGACAACCCCGGCGAGCGCGCGCGGCAAATGACATTCGTTCTGGTCGGCGCCGGGCCATCGGGCGTGGAACTGGCAGCCTCCATGGCACAATTGGCTACAGTGACCCTGCGCTCGAATTTCCGGAAGATTGATCCGGGGAAGACTTCTATCTTGCTGATTGAAGGGGGAAAGCGTGTGCTGCCAAGCTACGCCGAGTCATTGTCGAAGAAAGCGACCACCAGGCTCAATCGACTTGGCGTGAAAGTGATGACAAGCGCAATTGTGGAAAAGGTGGACGAACACGGCGTGACGGTCGCCGGACAATTGATCGAAAGTGCGACGGTTTTCTGGACGGCGGGAGTTGCTCCTTCTCCGATTGTCAAAATGCTTGGCGGAAAGACTGATCGCGCCGGAAGGGCATGCGTTGGGAGTTTTATGAACCTCGCGGATGCCGACGGGATTTTCGTGGTTGGGGATTCTTCGTCGGTGATCCAGGACGACCGTCCGGTGCCGGGAGTAGCCCAAGCTGCTATCCAGCAAGGCCGATACGTTGCGCGGTACATCGCAGCCGAAATTGGGGGAAAGTCGCGGCCGCTCCCGTTCCGCTACTTCGATAAGGGAAGCATGGCTGTAATTGGTAAGAATTTCGCAATTCTGGAAACAGGTCGGATTCGCATGAGCGGGTTTCTGGCGTGGCTGGCCTGGGCATTCGTTCACATGGTTGCGCTTCCGCAACGGCAAAACCGCATGCGGGTCCGCATTCAATGGCTATGGTCCTACTTTACCGGGCAACGTAGCTCACGGCTTATGTCTGAAGCTCAACATCGAGGACTTGGCATCTGAACGAGCGGCAGCAACATGATCGGATCCGGCTATATTCCGGCTCTTGCGGCGTTCGGAGGATCGGCCTTTGGCGGTTTGACCACGTTTGCGGCCACTTGGTTCACGCAGCGCCGCAAGGACGCTGTAAAGCGGTTCGCGCGAGACAAAACCGGAAGACAAAAGCTGTACAAGAACTTCATCGAAGAGGCGTCCAAGCTATATGCCGATGCACTGGTGCACGATAGCTCCGAAGTATCGGTTCTTGTCAGCATGTACGCAATGATCGGACGAATGCGGATTGTGTCCAGTGACGCGGTCATCGAGAAGGCAGAAGCCGTAACGCGTATGATCGTCGACACCTATTTCGCCCCGAACAGGTCATTTCCGGAACTGCGGGAGCTGATAGGAAGTCACACCATGGATCCTTTGCGAGAGTTCAGCGAGGCCTGTCGAAACGAACTGAGCGGCCTCGGGGAAAGCTAGGTCGCGCAAAAGACAAGTCGTCAGCGTCATGCCTTCATTCGACGTGAGATGCCATCCATCGCCTGTTGAAGTTCGACGCGCTCTCAACGAATGAAGAGAAATTCGTGCAGTCTATGAGGAGAGGCCGGCATGAAGGGTCTCGAAGCCTGAATCGCATTGGCGATGCGCAATAGCAGTATTCGTATCGATATCTCGCGAAGGTTTGCAAAGATTTGTCAGCCTTGATTCAATCACGAACGGCTCTCGGTGTACGAACCTATCTATGCGCCGATGATTAGAAAGTCAGGGGTAGCGCGATGTTCGAAGGTTTGGACGCCATAGTCTTGGCTCGGGCGCAATTTGCTTTCACGATGTCGTTCCACATTATATTTCCGTCCTTCTCCATCGGGCTTGCCAGCTATCTCGCGGTTCTCGAAGGGCTTTGGCTCTGGACCGGGCGTGAAGTGTTCATCAGCCTGTTCAATTACTGGCTAAAGATTTTTGCGGTCGCCTTCGGCATGGGCGTCGTTTCGGGAATCGTGATGTCCTACCAGTTCGGTACCAACTGGTCGGCATTTGCAGACAAGACCGGCCCGATCATCGGCCCGATGATGGCCTACGAAGTGCTTACCGCATTTTTTCTGGAAGCGGGCTTCCTTGGGGTCATGCTATTTGGCCTCAAACGGGTGGGGCCGAGACTGCATTTTTTGGCGACCTTGATGGTTACGACTGGTACGTTGATCTCGACGTTCTGGATCCTATCCGCCAATTCGTGGATGCAGACGCCGGCCGGCTACGCGATCAATCCTGAGGGGCAATTTGTCGCCGCCAATTGGCTTGAGGTGATCTTCAATCCCTCATTCCCCTATCGTCTCGTTCACATGGTGCTGGCCGCCTATCTCACCACGGCGCTGGTGGTCGGCGCGGTCGGCGCTTACCACCTGATGCGGGACCGGCATCTGGCTGGTCCGCGCATGATGTTCTCGATGGCCATGTGGATGGTCAGTTTGGTGGCACCGATCCAGATGCTCGCTGGCGACCAGCACGGGCTCAACACGTTGAAACATCAGCCCGCCAAGGTGATGGCCATGGAAGGCCATTACCAGAGCCACCCAAACGGTGCGCCGCTAATACTGTTCGGACTGCCAGATCAGGCTGAAGCCAAAGTGAGGTACGCGATCGAAGTCCCAAAAATGTCGTCGTTGATTTTAAAGCATTCGCCGGAGGCACCGCTCGCTGGGCTCGATACGGTACCAAGGAAGGATTGGCCGCCGGTCCCGATCACCTTCTGGTCGTTCCGGGTCATGGTCGGCCTGGGATGCTTGATCCTGGGGCTCGGCCTGCTCAGCCTGTGGCTACGCTGGCGCGGAGAACTCTACCAGTCGCGCCTGTTCCACGGGATCGCGATGGCGATGGGTCCGGCAGGATTCATCGCCGTGCTGGCGGGCTGGGTCACGACCGAGACCGGGCGCCAGCCGTTCACCGTCTTTGGATTGCTGCGGACGGTTGAATCGGTCTCGCCATTGGCGGCCCCCGCGGTCGCCTCGTCTTTGATCGCCTTTGTGATAGCTTATTTCGTGCTCTTCATCGCCGGCGTGATCTACATATTGCGCCTGATGGCGGTGCCGCCTCACCCGAGCGAACAAGGGCCGCGCAGCGATGTCCCCGTGCGCGCAGCCGGCATTACGCCGGCGGCGGGAGTTGCAGTCGAAGGGGCCGGCGTATGAGCGTATCCCTCGACCTCGCGACGATCTGGGCATTCATCATCGCATTTGCTGTGTTTGTTTATATCGTGATGGACGGCTTCGACCTCGGTCTGGGCATCCTTTTTCCGCTGTTTCCCGCGAAGACTGATCGAGACGTCATCATGAATAGCGTCGCGCCGGTGTGGGACGGCAATGAAACATGGCTTGTGCTCGGTGGCGGCGGCATGATGGCGGCGTTTCCCTTAGCCTATGCCGTTCTAATGCCGGCACTGTACACGCCCGTCATCACGATGCTGCTTGGATTGGTATTCCGCGGTGTCGCCTTCGAATTTCGCTGGCGGACGCGACGCGAGCGCAATCTCTGGGACATCGCCTTCGCCGGCGGTTCGCTCTTGGCCGCGCTGGCGCAAGGCGTTGCGCTCGGTGCCATCCTGCAGGGCGTGCATGTGGAAGGACGCCACTATGGCGGCGGCTGGTGGGACTGGCTGACGCCATTCAGCATTCTGACTGGCGTCGCGCTTGTGATCGGCTACGCTCTATTGGGTGCGACCTGGCTTGTGATGAAGACTGAAGGAGATTTGCGCGAGCGCGCCTATCATTTAAGCTGGATGTTTCTGATCGCGATGTTAGGGGCGATCGGCCTAGTCAGCATCGTGACACCCTTTCTTCACGTGCAATATACCCAGCGCTGGTTTTCCTGGCCGAACGTAATTCTAACTGCGCCGGTGCCGATCGCCGTCGCTGGCATCAGTGCTCTGCTGCTTCGCAGCCTCGCCAGGAAATATGACTATCAACCGTTCCTGCTTTCTTTGACCTTGTTCGCGCTGTCATACGCCGGCCTTGGGATCAGCATGTATCCGTATATCGTACCGCAGAGTATCACGATCTGGCAGGCTGCCTCGCCGGAGAATAGCCAGTCGTTCATGTTGTTCGGAGTGGCTGTGCTGATCCCGCTCATTCTCGGCTATACGGCATGGGCTTATTGGGTTTTTCGCGGCAAGGTGAACGCCACGAGCGGGTTTCATTGATGATTGCTCAGCAAGGTCGTCACTCCTTCAAGCAGCGCCTTGTATGGTTTGGAGCGCTTTGGCTCGGCGGCGTCGGGTCTGTGGCCCTGATTTCGCTCGTTTTACGGCTCTGGATAGCGCCGAGATAAGATCACCGCAAGCGTGTATTGACATTAGTGGCTGTTGAGCTAGAGGGGATCAGGAGCGCAGCTTAGTGCGCTTTTCGGTTATGATATCTGCCCCGCGCTAATGACGTCATGGAGCGGTCGAGGGCGGTTACTCGGTGAGCACCATTATGGTCAAGCCCGGTCGCATCCGGCGTCTCTCCCTGAGTGGCAACGAATTCCTGACTGACCCAAGTTCCGACGAGCTTTCCCTGATCAAGATGGGAGCGGCATCCGATCCCCATAGTATGATGGTACTTTACAGGAGCGACGGTCGAGACAACGAGGTCATGAGCCCTAATCCGCAGTTAGATGGGTTCCTGTCGGTAATTATTCTTAACGAAATGCAAGAATTCACGCTGAACAGGAACAAGAAAGCCATCCAAATTCCTCGGTCCATTAGAGGATCAACGGGGCTACACGACCTTCGGAATACCTACTCGTCGGCAAAGTATCCGGTCTATTCACTAAATTTGGTCTTCTCTTCGGCTTTCCTGGGAGAGTTGCAACCGGATGCCGGATATCGGGGAATGGATCTGTTGCGCGATGCGTTGGATTATGGGAGCCCTGATGAAACGTTACTTCATCTTGGCTTGGCGCTGGTGCCGGCGTTTAAAGAATCGGCAAAGGCTAACCGCCTCTTCATCGATCAAGTATTCCTTGCTGCATGTACTTACTTGATTTCAAAACACACCGCTCAACAACCGTTGGTTTCGGTACGAGGCGGTTTGACCCCGTGGCAAGCGAAAACGACGAAGGACTTTCTTGCTGCCAACATACGGTCCAATGTGTCCTTGGCGGACCTGGCCAATCTGTGTGATCTCTCTCCACCGCAGTTTGCGCGTTTGTTTAAAAGAAGCACCGGTACCTCTCCTTATAGATGGTTTATAGAGCGCAGGGTCGCGCTTTCCAAGTTGATGCTGAAATCGACGAACGACGATTTGGCCGAAATTGCGTTGGCCTGCGGCTTCGCCGACCAGAGCCACTTTACCCGAACCTTCTCCCGGATTGTCGGGTTGAGCCCCGCGGCTTGGCGGCGCTTGCAAAGGAATTAGTCGCAGTTACCGGGTGAGGACCAAACTCCCCTGTGCGGTGGCCTCTATCGCTGTCCAAATTCGATCGGCGGCTTCATTGCTGCATAAGAAATGATCAAATTTGCGAATATCGAACAAAATCAGTCTGGATCGTAAAAGACGCGGGGGTGCCTTTCAGCTACGCGAGGAGCCTGGCAAGACGCTATAGTTCTCAGGCACCGCCCCGACTTCCGGCACTGGCGCGAAGCCCATCGGGCTTTACGGAGGATTCTTGTTAAGTCCCTCATCATCAGAACACGTCGTTTGCTTTGACTCATTCCGTCTAACTCCGGCGCGAAGAATGCTGACGGAGGGCGGCAAGCCACTACGTGTCGGCGGTCGCGCGCTTGATATCCTGATCGCACTTGTGCAACGCCATGGCGAGGTGGTCAGCAAAAGCGAACTTTTGAAGCTGGTCTGGCCCAACACGTTTGTTGAGGAAGATAACCTTAAGGTTCATGTATCGGCGCTGCGCCGGGCGATGGGGGATGGCAGCGCCGGTAAGCGCTATATTGTTTCAGCTTCGGGGCGCGGTTATGCCTTTGTCGCTCCGATTACTTTCGAATCTAACGATGAGAAAACAGAACCGGCGGTTCAGAACAAGCGAACTCACAATCTGCCGGCGCAACTGACACGGTTGATCGGACGTGCGGCCGCGGTCGACCGGCTCGGTCAGCAGATCGAGCGTCATCGCATTATCACAATTGTCGGCGCGGGTGGGATTGGGAAGACTTCAGTCGCTCTCGCCGTTGCGGAGCAATCTATTTCGATCTTCGAGAATGGTGTCTGGCTGGTAGACCTTGCCTCGGTTGCTGACGCCACTCTCGTGCCGCATGCTCTGGCGAGAGTCCTCGGCCTCGATACACGCGACGACGATCTGCTGCCAAGTCTTATCAATGTTCTTCGCGATAAGCATTTGCTGATCGTGCTGGATAATTGCGAGCACCTTGTTCGGGAGGCAGCCCGCGTGATCGCCGAATTGATGCGAAATGCGCCGCGTGTGCGAATCCTGGCGACGAGTCGGGAACCATTGCGCGTTGAAAGTGAGCACCTATATCATCTGCCCTCGCTTGATTGTCCGGTTTCGTCGGAAGGCATGACCGCGCTTGAGATGCAAAACTATTCGGCCGTGCAATTATTTATCGAGCGTGCTTCGGACAATTTGGCTGAATTCGCGATCGGAGACGCAGAAGCACCAATCGTCGCAGAGATTTGCGCCAGGCTCGACGGTATCCCGCTGGCAATCGAGTTTGCCGCGGCTTATGTTGGAACGCTCGGATTGCGTGGAGTCGAATTGCGTCTCAATGATCGCTTGCGTCTCCTCTCGCCGCGACGCAATGCGGTCATCGAACGTCACCAGACGATGCTCGCAACTCACGATTGGAGCTATGCTCTTCTTGATAAATCTGAGCAATCAATTCTGCGTCGGCTCGCTTGTTTCACCGGAAGCTTTACGATGGAAGCGGCGAGCGTGGTTGCCGCAGGAGACGGCATAGAGCCGTCGGTGGTCGTCGATCACGTCGCAAGCCTTATCGCGAAATCTCTCGTTTCCGCTGATGTCGGAGGTGTCGTTGCGCGTTACAGGCTGCTCGAAACCACGCGCGCGTACGCGTTGGAAAAGCTGCGCGACGGGGCTGAACTGGATCGAGCGGCCATGCGTCACGCCACTTACTTCGCGGAGCTTTTGGATCGCGCCTGGTCCGAGAAGATTCGGCTGTTCGAAGAAGGAGGGTATGCCAGCATCGGTGATCAACTCGGCAACGTGCGCGCAGCGCTCCAATGGATATTCTCACCGTCCGGCAATGCCGCTCTGGCCGTAAAACTCGCCGCGGGCGCCGGCTTATATTTTGTCGAACTTGGTTTGATGACGGAAGCGCGAGACTGGGTCGGGCGCGCGCTTCAGAACTTGGATGATATTCATCGAAACACCCGGCATGAAATGATGCTCCAATATGCTTACGCGTATTCGATGGCGATCACGCGCGGAAGCTTCAACGATGGGAACCGCGCCGTGCTTAGATCCATAGAACTCGCTACCTCCCTTGAAGATCACGATCTACAAATTCGAGTGCTCGGCGGTTATCACATGTTTCTGAGCAGAAGCGGAGATAACAGAGCGGCGATGCGCATCGCCCTCCGTGCAAGAGATGTGGCGAAGCAAACAAAGGATCCTGACGCCATCGCAATGGCCGATGCGATGCTAAGCCGCTCTTATTATTACGCTGGAGATCAGGAGAAAGCCGAAGCTTGCTGCCGATCTGCCTTCCAGAAGGCGCCACTTGAACGCAAGATAAATACAATCAGGTTTGGTAACGATCAAAGGGTTCGTGCATTGGCAAGCGAAGCCGGCATCCTTTGGCTCGTCGGTCGTCCCAAACAGGCTGAGGCGTCTGTGCACAAGCTCATGGAACTCTCCGGGCGCCTCGGCGATCCAATTGCAGGAGTTAGTGCGGGATACGCTGCTTCAATTGTTGCCATGCAATGCGGCAATTGGAGTTGGGCGAGCGAGCTTATCGCGCAGTTAGGCACGGTCGCACGGGAACACGCAGTTGCGCCGTTTCCTGTCTTGGCCGCTTCGTTAGAGGCCGAGCTCTCGTTCCGTACGAAGGCGTCGGACACCACAAACCGCTTTTTGATCCTCATGGATAGCTTTGAGGCTGTCCGATCATCCCGCTATAATCCGGCTTACCATAGTATCGCAGTGATCGAGGCGCTAACTCGTGAAGGTCTTGATACGGATGCCAAAGATTTGCTCGACGAGCTGGTCGTTGAAATGAAGGAAAAAGGGCAGTTACTGTATCTCCCTGAATTCCTTCGTCTTGAGGGCGATATCTTGGCGGCCAGAGGCGGCAGGTTCGAAGGCGAGGCGGTGGCTACCTATCAACATGCGATCCAGCTTGCTCGCGAGCAATCTGCCCTCGCCTGGGAATTGCGAGCCGCGACTAGTCTGGCCCTGCTTTATCGTAGTTGGGATCCGCAGAAAGCCAGTTCGATTTTGTTGCCCGTGTATCAGCGCTACTCTGAGGGACACGAAACAGTCGACCTAAGGGTCGCAAAACAACTTCTTGACGGACTGAGTTTGGAGTAAGTCGCCCCGCAGCCGCCCTTTCCCAGGCTCGCTTTACGATTCTTTACCGGACTTCACTCGGCTCCTCGTTCCGGCCCATATAGGTTTCCAGCACTTATCTTGCGGCCTATAGGGAGTGCGCGAATGCTATCATCGGGGCGAGGTACCTTACTCCAGGATGGATCGCCTGACGGGGCGGATAGGGAAATTCGGACCGACGAGATCTGTTTCGGGCCTTTCAGGCTATTTCCAGGAGAGCGGCTACTACTCGAAGCGAATGCGGCCGTCCGTATCGGTAGCCGTGCTCTCGAAATCCTCATCGCGATGGTGGAGCGACCAGGTCAGTTAATCAGCAAAGAGGAACTCATGGCCAAAGTCTGGCCGAACCTGCACGTGGAGCCCGCTAATCTGACAGTCCACATTGCGGCATTGCGACGGCTGCTAGGCGATGGGAAAAACGGTAATCGTTACCTGATCAATATTCCTGGACGAGGCTATCGATTCGTTTCGTCCGTGTCTCTCACGCCCAAGGAGACCTTGTCAGCGAGACCAGTCACTACACCCTGCATGAACAATCTGCCTGCCCAACTCGTGGGTTTGGTTGGCCGTAACGAAACCTTGAATATATTGACTGGGCGGCTCGGCCAGGACCGCCTGCTGACCCTTGTGGGCCCGGGCGGCGTCGGCAAGACGGTCGTTGCGCTCGCCGCGGCAGAACAGGTTTTCCAAAAGTTTGAAGATGGCGTTTGGCATATCGATCTCGCTTGCTTAGGCAACGCCAGTCTGATTCCGAGCGCTATCGCTTGCGCTTTACGGCTTGATGCGGCTGGGGGAAACACCGTAAACGCTCTTGTCGAGCATCTTCGCAACAAGCGGATGTTGTTTGTGTTCGACAATTGCGAACATCTGGTAGACGCCGCTGCATCAATCGCAGCCGCGTTTTTGCGTGGCGCACCCGACGTGCGAATTCTCGCAACCAGCCGTGAGCCCTTGCGCGCAGAAGGAGAGCAAATATATCGACTACCGCCCTTGGGGCTGCCATCGGTATCGAAATCTCTTAAAGCCACTGATATGCTCCGATTTTCGGCGGTAGAATTGTTTGCGCAGTGCGTTACGGCCAAGTTGGCAAAATTTGAGCTGACGGATGAAGATGTACCCTTTGTCGCCAGTTTGTGCCGCAAGTTGGACGGCATTCCTTTGGCGATCGAATTCGCGGCAAGCCTGATCGACACGATCGGGGTTCGTTGCCTGCTAAGACGCCTCGAGGGCGGTCTGCACGGCCTGACAGGGGGCTACCGCACGGCTACGGCGCGACACCACACACTACGGTCGATGCTGGATTGGAGTTACGATTGGCTTCCCGAGCAGGAGCGCATGGTCTTGCGCCGGCTTTCGGCCGTGAAGGGCGAATTCACTCTTGAACAAGCGACTGCTGCGGCTTCAACCGAAGATATGGAAGCCTCCGCAGTTTCAGACAGCGTTGCCAATCTCGTCACCAAATCGCTTATTTTGGCGGACATCGCCGGTAGCGAGCCCGTATACCGACTACTTGAGACAACGAGAGCGTATGCTTTGGAAAAATTGAGGGAGAGTGACGAGATCAATTGTCTGGCTTGCGCCCGCGGTGAGAAACTCCTAGCGCCTCTCGATCTCGCGCCAGCGGCGTAACTTGCGGGTTCGAGGCGGCGCAATGGCTTCTTTCCGATAGCGACCGTAGCCTTCAAATGCTCGTTCAAGGGGATGTGCAAGTGGGAGTTAAGTATGTATCCGCGAAGTCCTGCTGACCTCACCGTCGCTGGCCTGAGCCTGGCGCTCGGGATTGATCCCGCATCCGTCTCATCGATCGAGACCGAGGTCGTTGGGCAAGGTATCGGTATTTACGGTCAACTGGCGCGTATCAGGCTTGTTTATCGAGTTGGAGCGGCAGGCCCAAGATCTGTGATCGCAAAATTCCCATCGGCGATCGAGCAAATCCGCGGTCTTGCACAACAGTTGAAGTTCTACGAACGAGAGGTCAAGTTTTACAGGCATCTTGGCAAAGGCGGCTCCTTACCTAGCCCACAATGCTTTTACGAGTCGTACGATGCTACGAGCGATGACTTCGTCCTGCTCCTGGAGGATCTTGGCGACCATCGGCTTGGTGATCAACTAGAGGGATGCTCTGCGGAGGATGCATTCGTGGCGGTTCGCCAACTCGCGGATCTTCACGCGGAATGGTGGGAAAGTCCCAAACTGAAGACAATCGACTGGGTGCCGCTAGGCGAGAGCGAAGTAAATAAGGGTGCCATGGCACTCTATCCTGTTGCTTGGCCGCTCTTTCTTCAGCGGTGTGGCGCGGCCCTTTCTGATGAGATGCTGCGAATTGGTGAACGCCTATCTGATCAGATCGCGGCCATGCTCGATCGCTTTCGCGATCGACCACGTACGCTTTGTCATGGCGATTACAGGCTCGCCAATCTGTTCTTTGGCACACGGCCAGACCATGAGCCGATCAGAGTTGTGGATTGGCAAATCGTTAGCCAATGCGTGGGCACGTACGACGTCGGAATGTTTCTCAGTCAAAGCGTGGCTCCGTCAATCCGGCGCGACATAGAATTAGATCTTCTACGTGCATATCATGACCGTCTGTTCGAACATGGAGTGAGAGGTTACACGTTTGCTGATTGCATCGATGATTATCGTTGGACGCTCATGTTTTGCTTCTGCTATCCGGTTATAGGTGGCGGTCTCGGCGACCTCGCCAACGAACGCGGCGTTGCGTTGGCTCAGGCGATGACGGATCGGTGCGTTTTAGCAATTAACGACTGGAAGGCCTTCGAGTTCTTAAAGCCTTAGTCGGTTTCATTGGGTGATCACGTTCTCTTTTGTGCGCAACGCCGCCTCCGTCGCAAAACGCTTTAGGCTGGGACGTGCAAATCTCTTGGTCCTTTGCATGCGCTCCACCGAGCAGATGACTGCGCCCATTTCGTTCCGCGCGATCGCGCGTCCCGTCGTGCGCAATCGTTCACACGAGATGGCCGCCGAAACGACTGTCCGATCATTGCAGGCCTAGGCACCGACAAAGCGCGGCGAGGCTGCCATCGCGAACGCGGTTTATCACGCGATTGGCAAACGAGTTCGCAGCCTCCCCATTCGTATCGAGAGCATTATCGACCAAGGCATGGGCAAGCCCAGGTTAGGCTAAGTCAACGGACACCAACTTCGGAAAACCAAGCTAAGGTGCAGAAAAGGGATACCACCTGATACCCGTTGAAGCCCTTCCATTCTCGAATGGCTACTTCTGGCGGCTCGCCCAGCGCAAACAGTTCAATACTCAGACCAACTAATAGTTGAGTATTATTCTCTGTCCCGGCGGCGTAGCGGACCGTCAGGTGCATCCGGCCGAACCGCGCAGGCTGCAGATTACCTTGGCCGCGCGGTGGTGAACGCTGCCTAGTGACTTCGCGGTAGAGGGCGTCACCAAAGCCTTCCTTGGCCGCGATCGATCGAGAAGCCGCGATTCGGTCCTATTGCGGAATGCTCAGGACCCGCCGATCCACGACGCCCAGTGTCTACTTCCTAGCAGACCGCCTTCGGCCACAATCCGATTGAGCTCCCAAGAGCCTACGCGGCCCAGAGGAACGCCGACTTGTTTATTGCCTGGTGATATTCACTGGCTTCATCGCTGCGTCAAGCGGCGGTGCGCCGCTCGTTCCGAGTCCGGACGTATCGAGTTTCACCGCGTCATCGCCAGTCGCCGCGGAATGGTCGGCCGCAAGCAGGATGTAGAACGCCGGCACCACGAACAGGGTGAACAACGTTCCAATCGAAAGTCCGGAGGCGATCACCAGCCCCATGTTGAAGCGCGAGGCTGCGCCCGCGCCGGACGCGGTGATCAATGGCATCACGCCGATCACCATGGCCGCTGTGGTCATCAGGATCGGGCGCAGCCGGATCGCTGTCGCTTCGATGACCGCATCGCGCTTGGAGCGGCCGGCATGCTGCAGTTCATTGGCGAACTCGACGATGAGAATGCCGTGCTTGCTGATCAGCCCCATCAGGGTCACGAGGCCGACCTCGGTGTAGATGTTGAGGCTCGCGCCCTTGATGCCCAGCATGATGAAGATCAGGGCGCCCGCGATCGACATCGGCACCGAGACCAGGATGATCAGCGGATCACGGAAACTTTCGAACTGCGCCGACAGCGCCAGGAAGATGATGATCAGGGCAAATCCGAAGGTGACCGCGAAACCGGATGATTCCTGAATGAACTGCCGCGACTGTCCGCCATAGTCGATGGTGTAGCCCTTGGGCAGGGTCCGGTCCGCGATCTCCTTCAGCGTCGCGAGCGCTTCGCCGGTGATCACACCGGGCATGGCCACGCCGGAGATAGTGGCGGCATTGACCTGCTGGAAATGGTTCAACGATTGCGGAACCGTGGTCGTTTTCAACGACGCCACCGTCGACAGCGGAACGGACGTGCCGTCGGAGGTCTTGATGTAATAGTTCAGCACCTGATCGGCGTTCAGCCGCTCGCGCTGCGCGACCTGGGGAATGACCTTGTAGGAACGGCCGTCCAGGCCGAAATAATTGACATAGCCGCCGCCCAGCATGGCGCCGAGCGCACCGCCGACATCGCTGAGCTTCAGTCCGAGCTGCGCGGTCTTTTCGCGGTCGATCAGCACCGAAGTCTGCGGCTGGTCCACCTTCAGGTCATTGTCGAGGAAGATGAACTTGCCGCTTTTCAACGCCTCGGCGGTGAATGCTTTCGCGATTCCATCCAGCCGATCGAACGGGTCGGTGGTCTGGATCACGAACTGGATCGGAAGCCCGCTCGCCCCCGGCAGTGGCGGCAGCTGGAACGCGACAATCTTGGCTCCGGCCACCCCCGCCATCTCCTGCTGGAGCGCTGGCTGCAACTCGGCTGCGGTCTTGTCGCGCTTGTCCCAGGGCTTGAGCACCCAGCCCGCGATCGAGCTCCCGACGAGATCGAGCTGGAACACCGCCGCGGTTTCAGCGTGGGCCGAAATGCGCCGGTAGACCTCGGCGGAATATAACAGCTTCTGCTGAAGTGTGGCGTTCGGAGCGAGCGTGGATTGCATCAGGATCGCGCCCTGATCTTCCTCCGGCGCCAGCTCATTCTTGGAATTCGTGTAGAGCCAGTAGATGCTGCTCAAGATCAAGGCCGCGAACACGACCGTGACCGGGATCGTCGTCAGGCTCGATTCGAGCAGCCGCCGGTAGCGGTGTTGCAACCACTCCATGCGGGCGTCGATGAACCCGACGATTCGATCGTTCAGCGTCGGCTTGCCGGTGTTCGGCGGCTTGAGAATGAACGCGCAGCACATCGGTGTGAGCGTCAACGCGACGATGGCCGATACGGCGACTGCGCCGGCGAGTGTGAAAGCGAACTCGGTGAAGAGCGCGCCGGTCAAGCCGCCCTGGAATCCGATCGGCACGTAGACCGCGATCAGCACGACCGTCATGGCCAGAATCGGGCCCGATAGTTCCCGCGCGGCCATGATCGCCGCCTGCAACGGCTTCGTGCCCTCGGCCAGATGCCGGTTGACGTTCTCGACGACGATGATGGCGTCGTCGACCACGAGACCGATTGCCAGCACCAATGCAAGCAGCGTCAGCAGGTTGATCGAGAAGCCGAGCGCCAGCAGCAGGGTGAAGGTGCCGATCAGCGACAGCGGAATCGCGATCACGGGGATCAGGACCGACCGCCACGAGCCGAGGAACAGGAAGACCACCACGGTGACGATCAGAAGCGCTTCGACCAGGGTATGGATCACCTCGTCGATCGAGCTGTTCACGAAGTCGGTGGAGTCATAGATGATTTCGGAATTCATTCCCTCAGGCTGCTGCGCCTTGATGTCGGGATAGACGGCGCGGACGCCTTTGATGACGTCGAGGAGGTTGGCGTTTGGCGCAACCTGGATGCCGATGTAGACCGCGCGCTTTCCGTTGAAGCCGACGGAGGAGTCGTAATCCTCCGAGCCCAGAGTGACGTTCGCCACGTCGGACAATTTGACGTTGGAGGAGCCCGCCTGCTTGACGACGAGGTCGCGAAACTCCTGAAGAGATTTCAGGTTCGTGGCGGCGGTCAGGTTGACCTGCACCATCTGGCCTTTGGTGGTGCCGAGGCCGGCAATGTAGTCGTTGCTCGACAGCGCGGTCGATACGTCGGAGGCGGTCAGCCCGTAGGCCGCAAGCTTGATCGGATCGAGCCAGGCACGCAGCGCGAAGGTCTTGTTGCCGAGCAGCTCCGCGGTCTGCACGCCCGTCACTGCCTGCAGCTTGGGCTGCACCACACGGATCAGATAGTCGGTGATCTGGTTCGGCGCCAGCACGTCGCTGCTGAAGCCGAGATACATGGCATCGATGGTCTGGCCGACTTTGACGGTCAGGACCGGCTGCTGGACGCCGCTCGGAAGCTGGTTGAGGACCGAATTGACCTTGGTGTTGATCTCGGTGAGCGCCTTTCCGGAATCGAAATTCAGTCTGAGGTTGACGGTGATGGTCGATGTGCCGGACTGGCTGCTCGACGTCATGTAGTCGATGCCATTGGCCTGAGCGATGGCGTTTTCCAGCGGCGTGGTGATGAAGCCGGCGACGATCGCAGAATCCGCGCCGTAATACGTCGTCGTCACCGTGACGATCGCGTTCTGTGTGCGCGGATATTGCAGGATCGGCAGTGACGTCATCGACTTCAGACCCAGCACCAGGATCATCAGGCTGACGACGATCGCAAGCACCGGCCGACGAATGAAGATGTCGGTAAAGGACACGTTTTCTATCTCACTGATCGACGGGTGACGGATTTGGATCGTTTGGTAAGGTGACGGAATTATCGACCTTCAGCAGGGTGCCGTTCCGCAGCTTGATCTGGCCCGCCGTGACGACGGTTGCGTTCTGATCGAGGCCCGAGACCACCGCCACCTGATCGCCGCGGGTGGCGCCGGTCTTGATGAAGGTCTGGCGGGCGACCAATCCCTCCTTGCCCGGCGCATCGCTCTTGACCGCGAGAAAGACGGACTCACCGTACGTGTTGTAGACGATCGCGGTCTGCGGCAGCGTGAGGTAGCTGGTGGGACGCCCGACCCGCAGGTCGATTCGCGCGAACATGCCGGGCAGGAGCTTGCGGTCCGCATTGTCGAAAAGCGCGCGGACCTGAACGTTGCGGCTGGTTTGATCGACCTTGGAATTGAACGCCTGCACGGTGCCCTTGAAACTGCGGTCCGGAAACGCATCGACGCGCGCCAGAACCTGTTGCCCGACGGTGACCTGATCGATTGCCTGCTGGGGCAACGTGAAGTCGACGAAGAGACGGTCGAGAGCCTGCAGCGTGACGATGGTGGTGCCGGCCGTCAGATATTGGCCGACGTCGACCTGACGTACACCGAGACGCCCTGCAAACGGCGCCCGCAGCGTCTTTTGATCCACCAGCGCTCGCTGCTGGGCCACCAATGCGAGAGCGTTGCGCTCGTTGACGGCATCGCTGTCGACCGTCGCCTGGCTGACTGCATTGATCTTCAGCTGCCCCTGATCGCGCCGCAACGTGATGCCGTAGCCATCGGCGGTGGCCTGCAACGACTGTAGCTTGGCGACATCGTCCTCTTTGCGCAGATCGAGCAGCACGTCGCCTGCGGCGACTTCCTTGCCGGATTCGAAATGAATGCTGTCGACGATGCCGGGCTGCTGCAGCGAGAGATCCGCGCCGTTCACGGCACGGAAGGTGCCGATCGCCGTCAGCGTGGATTGCCAGTCGCTCGACTGCGCCGTGGTCGTCGACACCGTCTGCGGAGGATCCGCCAGCGAGGCCATTGCCTGCTTGATCATGCCGGCGCGGAAGTTGACGAACCAGGCAAGGGCGGCAAATACCGCTCCGATGACACACAACATGATGATCATGCGTTTGAACATGCGTCGGGCTTTCGCTTTAGTTGGCTGACGGAGCCGGCTGCGGCGGCAATGCGCCCGCGGGTACGAATATCGCGGCAACGCCGGCGGGCTTCACCTCGGCGGCGGGAGATACATCGATGCGGTTCCACCAGCCGCCACCGAGCGCCTGGTACAGCGCAACGGTGTCCGCATAGCGCGAAGCTTGCGCCTTTACGCGATTGATCCGTGCCGTCAGCAGCGTCTGTTCGGCGTTGATGACGGAGATGAACGTGGTCGAACCGGCCTTGAACTGGGCCTGGGACATCTTGAGGCTTTCGGCCGCGGTTTTTTCCGCTTCGACCTGGGCTTTCAGGAGATCGGCATCCGATTGAATCGCGCGGAGTGCGTCGGCGACATTCTGGAATGCCGTGATGACCGTCGAACGATATTTCGCGCCGGACTGCTCCAATGCCGCGACTTTGGATTCCTTGGTGTGAAACAGGCTTCCGGCATCGAAAATCGGTCCGGTGACGCTGGCGGCCACGCTCCAGGCCGCCGATTGCGGGCCGTAAAGACCCGACAGTGCGAGTGCGGAGCTGCCACCGGAGGCCGACAGCGTGACGTTCGGAAGCATGTTGGCAACGGCCACTCCGACGTTTGCGCTGGCCTGGTGCACCTGGCTTTCGGCGGCCTGGATATCCGGACGCTGACGCACCAGCAAGGACGGGACGCTGATCGGCAGGTCGCGCGGCAGGCGCAAGTTCGACAGCGGGACCGCTTCGCCCCGATCCTGGCTCGACAGCCGGCCGAGATAGGCCATCAGCTGGTTGCGATTCTGCGCGCGCGATTTCTGCAATGGCGGCAAGGTCGCGACCGTCTGCGCAAGCTGGGCCTTCTGGGTCAGAACGTCGGCGTTTGAAACGGCACCGAGTGCGAACTGCTGTTCGAGCAACGCGACCAGCTGGCGCTGGCCTTCGATCTGTTCCTCGGTGACCCGAATCTGATCGGCGTAGGAGGCGTCACTGATCGCAGTCGTCACGACATTCGCCGTCAAGGTCAGATAGGTCGCCTCGAGCTGGAAGCGCTGGTAGTCGGCATAGGCAAGATCGGCCTCGATCCCGCGCGCCTTGCCGCCGAAGATGTCGGGCGTGAAAGAGATGGGGACGGACGTCTTGTAGAGAGTGAATAAGGACGACGGTCCGGTCCGTCCGGATTCCGCCAGGGGTGTCTGACTGCGGGTTACGCTGTCGCTTGCGGACACGGAGGGCAGCAGCGCGCTCATGTCGGCCGCGGCCACTTCGCGGGCCTGGCGCAGCGCCGCCTGCGCTGCCGTGATGTCGGGGTGGTTATCGATCGCTTCCCGGACGAAGGCTTCGATCCGTCGCGAGCGAAACACCTTCCACCAGATTCCCGGCACATCGGTGCCTGCGACGAATTTTTGCGCAGTGCCGCCGGACCCATCCGCGCCAGTTGCCCCGGACAATCGGCCCGCGGTGTACCCGCTAACCCCCGGTGCGTCCGCAGGAACGAAATCGGGACCGACCGCGCAACCTCCGAGGGCAAGGGCATGCGCAAGGGGCAATAAAACACCGCTTTTGAACCATCTTCGATAAATCATCTTCGCCCGCTTGGAACTGAACGGTCCAGTACTTGACGGGAACAGCATGGATTGTCAATAGTACTGAACCGTTCAGTTTTTTGTTATCGAAAAAGAGAGATGATTCTCACCGCCGCCGTCTGTTCTTTTGTTTCAGTTGATGACAGTGCGAGATGTTGTGGGTTTCCCTGGGAAGCGCGCTGTGAGGCAAGGAGATCCGCCTTTGATTGAAACCACCGAGAACCCAGCTCGCGAAAAAGAGGGCTCTCACGCTGGCCGCAAGGTCGACCTCGTCAGCCGTGCGGCGTGGGAGCTCTTCCTCGACCAGGGATTTTCTGCAACCAGCATGGACGCCATCGCGAAGGCCGCCGGCGTTTCCAAGGCCACGCTCTACGCCTATTTCCCGAGTAAGGAGGCCCTGTTTGCGTCCTTGATCGTTGCGGAGTGCGAGAGCCTGCAAGACGATTTGCCGGTCCCGAAACTGTCCGCCGGACTGCCCGAGGCGCTGCGGGAGTTTGCCAAGCAATACCTCAACAGCTTCATCCATCGAAAAGATGTCGCTTTCGTCCGTATCATCGCCAACGAGAGTGGACGGTTTCCCGTGCTCGCCCGACTTTTCTATGAGAGCGGACCCGAGGCGACGACCCGGCGGCTTTCCATATTTCTCGACGAAGCTAGGGCCAAAAAACTGTTGGAGTTTGACGATCCATTGGAGGCGGCCAAGCAGTTTCTGTCACTGGTGCGCGGCGAACTGCCACTGCGAATCGTCTTGGGCCTTAGCGATGTCACCGAGCAAGAGATCGAACAGGAAATCGAGGCCGGGCTGAAATTCTTCCTGAAAGCAGGTCAGCCTCGTGCCTGAAGGGTACGCAAGTGTAATGAAAGCAAGGGCCGGTGCCAACCCGCTCGTAAATTGCATATGCGCACCTCTTCAGTCTTCTACTATGCCTCGTATTCGCCTGACATTCGTGACTTTTACACGCTGTTCTTTCTTTGCGACGGGCCCAGACCATCTGGTGCAACCGACATCGCAAACGAGCGAGGCGATGTTTTCGCCAAAAGGTCAGCTGCCTAGTCTATGGGAGGCAGGACCATTGAGCCTGAGGTTGAGGCGGCGTTCGAATTCGCAACGGACACGACCAGGCCCGCTTTCCTCGACTAAACGCGCATCCGTCCCCGGGGGCGGCGGCTTATCTATCGGCACCCTCTCGGCCGTCCCTGCTCGCTACGCGTTTGAGCTCCCCCGCCAGCGTGGCGGCTGAGAGGGGAAGTCGCCAGCGACGACCAATCACGCGGCAATTGGCACAAAACGAAGGTTCTGCATGTCCTTGGCGGCTCGCGACGAGCCTTGCGTTGGATAACAACTCGAGTTCTCGCGTGGCCAACGACGGCGCCCTGCCACTCGCCTCCACGTACCCTTTCTCTAGGTTTGGATTTGCGCGCACTCACCAACACCGAACTGATTGCCACAAGGAGCGAGCGGCGTGACGAGAGGACACGGAATCTATATCCACTGATGGTGGACTCGCTCCCCTGTGCAGTTGGGCGACGCGATCCTCGAGTTGCTTGTCCGTAGCCGTTAGCCGATGGTTTAAATCGCAGATAATCTCCCCAAGTTGGGGTACGAAATGTTTAGGTCCACCGAAAAGGGGCTTGGAGGTCGCGCAATAGCGTCCATTGACGCGCGCCGACACGAGTTTGAACGCGGCGGCGATCGCGCATGAGACCGAGAAAACGCGTCGACGTTTTCCGGCAAGATTTTGTATTCGATCTTGATCATGATCGGACCGCTCCGTGGTTGCAGATCGAGAGCGACTTCGGGAGATTCGGCGGCTTCAGAAGGCGCGTTGTCGGTTTCGGCGCATTCTTGGATCGGCAAAAAGAATCCGATCCCTGCAACAAGCAAGAAGGCTCCGGCCGAGAGCACCAACGCGGCCGCCAATGAATAGCCCTGCGCAATCGCTCCCCACAACCAACTCCCGGCCGCTATGCCCCCATACGTCAAGGCATAGTAGATCGAAATCGTTCGGCCGACGATCCACCGCGGGCTTGCCCATTGGACACTGATGTTAAATCCGGACCAGCCAACAACCCATCCTGCCCCCAAAGTGAGAGCGATCGCGGCGACCGCCGGAGAGGAGGTCAATGCCAACGAGGCCGAATGTGTTTCGGCATGGAATAAGGACCCCGTTTTCGGGGTGATCGGCATCCAATCGGGACCCCGGGATAAGGGTCCACAGTGGCTTCCATCGAGTCATGGAAGCCGAGGTTGGGATGCTGGTGGTGGA
>NZ_JARWCR020000062.1:0-54452 GCF_029846695.2 Bradyrhizobium nivariense
GCTCGGCTTGCCTAGACAAAGCGGTTCCATCTTCGCCCATTGGGCGTCATTCAAAACGAATCGGTCCATCCCGAGCTTGAATCACAGCCGAGCTCAAATGAGAATCCTGAATCCCAACAGACCCTAGGCAGCCCTAATCGTCGTTATCGTCATAAGGTCGCGGCTGCGATTGCGGAGGTGGTGGCGGCGCATTGTTATATCGTGGCACCGGCGCGGCGCGATTGCGCGGAACCGGCTGCTGCGGCTGCATCTGATTATTGGATTGGAACACCGCGCGGCAGCCGCTGGAGAGCTGCGGCGTGTTCTGCTGCAAGCAAGCCGTGATGCGGCTCACGTCAGGGATCTGGTCGCTGCACAGCCGCCACACATCCGGCGTGCAGGCCATCTGCTGCTCCATGGTTCCGCGATATTCTTCGGCGGACGCAGCGCCCTGCGCGACTATGCCGCCGATCGCGAGCGCTACGCCCAGCGCAATCCGCTCTGTCCGCATGTCCCGATCCTTCTTGAGCCTCTTGAATTTGAGTCTCTCGAATTCTCTTCAATCAATGAGACGCGGGGAGGTTCTGGACTAACAAAAAAACGTGAAAACGGGCTAGGAACCTATTCGACCCTGCCGATCTTCTTGACCGCCGTAATCAGTCGCGCGCTGTCGGAGGCGACGAACTCGGCAAATGCCGGCGCGTCCTGATAGGCGACGAGACTGCCCGACGTCTCGAAGGCCTTGAGCACGTCCGGACTCGTCATCACCTGCGCCATCGCTTCGCGCAGCCGGCTCGCTATCGGCGTCGGCAGCGTGCTCTGCGCGAACAGGCCGGCCCAAATGTACATCTCGACGTCCTTGTAGCCGAGCTCCTGGAAGGTCGGAACGTCGGGGAAGCTCGCGATGCGCCGCGCACCGCAATTGCCGAGCACGCGCAGCTTGCCGTCGTCGACCTGCGGCTTCAGCGTGCCGGGTGCCGCGGCGATCGCCTGCACGGTGCCGCTGAGAATCGCGGTCAGCGCGGGCCCCGCACCGCGGAATGGTACGTGCAGCAGCTTGATGCCGGCGCTGCTTGCGAACATCTCCATCGCCACGTGCAGCGTGCCATAGGGCCCGGACGAGCCGTAGGTGATCTGGCCCGGCCGCTTCCTGGCGTCCTCGACGAAATCCTGCGCCGTCTTCCACGGCGCGGAGGCCGGCACCGCCAGCAGCGTGGGATCGGCCAGCACCCGTGCGATCGGCATGAACTGCGAGACCTCGTAGGCGACCGGACGGTCGAACAGCCGGTCGGCCTCGGGCAGCACAGCAAGCGAGGACAGCGTCATCAGCAGGGTGTAGCCGTCGGGCTCGGCGCGCGCCGCCGCGGCATTGCCGACGGATCCACCACCACCGCCGGCGCGGTTGTCGACGATGACCGCCTTGCCGAGGATACGCTCCAGCGCCGGTGCTACGGGGCGCGCCGCGAGATCGGCCTGGCCGCCGGCCGGAAACGGTACGATCATGGTGATGTTGCGAGCGGGATAGGCTTGCGCGAAAGCCGAGCCCGACAACAACGGCAATGCGGCAGCGGCGCGCAGGACATCGCGTCGATCCATGGCAGATTTCCTCCCCCTGTTTTTCTTGTTTCGCTGCCAGCCTAGCGTGACCACCCGCAAGAACAAGCCGCGCGGCGGGATTTACGAAGCATTATCCATGTTCAGCCCTGGCAGGAACGCCACCCTGGACCCACCGTTGCCTCCCAGGAGTGGAGCGATGAATAGACTTCGGACCATCGATGTGGCGTTGGACGAGATACTGGTGAATCTCGCGGCGATCGTGATGCGGCTTTCAAAGCCCGACGTGACGCGAACGCCGGAAGCGCGCCACGCCTTGGCGCAATCCGTGCATCAATACGCGGTTTGCGCAAGGCGCTCGAGCGACCCGCGTGTTCATGAATTGAAGTCGCAGCTGGAAGAGACGTTGAAGCCGAGCTTGCGAATTATCGCGAAGGATGGCGTGAAGGTGTCGTAGTCACACTCCGTCATTGAAGCCGCTCGTTCTACGATGACTTTGCTACGACGGCTTTGCCTTTCCGCGCGCCCGCCGCTTGCACGTGCCCGGCAGCTTCGCCGCTAGAAAATCGCCGAGCGCCTCGACGCGGGCGGGGCGCGGGCCGCCGGGCGGGGTCACCAGATGCACGGCGCCTTCGGCCTGCTTCCAGTCTTTCAGGATCACTTCGACCTCGCCGGACGAAATCGCCTCGCCGACGATGAACTCCGGCAGTTCGGCGATGCCGAGGCCGGCGATCAGGGCCGGCATCACCGCTTCGCCGTTGTTGACGCGAAGCTGTCCGCCGGGGCGCACGCTGGCCTGCTCGCCGGCCGAATTGGTGTAGTGCCAGACATTCGGCGTCGAGAGATAGGCATAGCTGAAGCATTTGTGCTCGGCCAGATGCATGGGATGCGTCGGCCTTCCGTGTTGCTTGAGATAGGACGGCGCGGCCACCGTGAAACGCGGCATGGTAAAGAGCCGACGCGCGATCAGCGAAGAATCCGGCAGCCGTGCGATCCTCACCGCCATGTCAAAGCCCTCGCCGATCAGATCGACGGTCGCATCGCTCAAGTGGAGATCGACCGAGACTTCCGGATAGGCTTCGAAAAACTCCGGCAGCAGCGGCGCCACCGCTTTCACACCGAAGGTCATGGGTACGGCGAGCCGCACCAGGCCGCGCGGTGCCACCGATTGCGCCAGCGCCTCGTTCTCCGCCGCCTCGCCGTCGGAGAGCAGGCGTGTGGCGCGTTCGGCGAGCTTGTGCCCGGCATCGGTCAGCGCGAGCCGGCGCGAGGTGCGGTTGAACAGACGGGCGCCGAGCCGCTCCTCAAGCCGGGTCACCGCCTTGGACACCGTCGCCTTGGACATCACGAGCTCGCCCGCGGCTGCCGCAAACGACCGCAATTCCACGACTTTTGCGAAAATCGCGAGTGCCTCGAAATCGGGGAGTTTTGCCATACGAGCGGATCCAATCGGGTTATTTAAGGAAACAATACGTTTCAACAGTTTCTATTTCTATACCACAGGCGGAGGCTTATCCAAGGGTCATCAGAAATTCAGGAATGGAGAAATCCAATGACCAAGAAGCTCTCAGGCAAGGTTGCGCTCGTCACCGGCGGCTCGCGCGGCATCGGCGCGGCCTCTGCCCGCGCCCTCGCCGATGAAGGCGCTGATGTCGCCATCAGCTACGTTGCCTCGCCCGACAAGGCCGAAGCCGTCGTCACTGAGCTGAAGGCCAGGGGCGTCAAGGCGCACGCCTTCAAGGCCGATCAGGCTTCCGCCAAGGACGTGACGCAGCTCGTCAAGAACGTCGCGAAGGAATTCGGCCATCTCGACATCCTCGTCAACAATGCCGGCGTCGCCAATGGCGGCGCGATCGACGACGCGAACGCCGACACCGGCGCGCTGGAGCGGCAGGATTCCATCAACGTGCATGGCGTGATCGCGGCGATCCGCGCCGCCTCGCAGTTGATGGGTGAAGGCGGCCGCATCGTCACTGTTGGTTCGATGCTTGCCGACCGCGCCTCGTTCCCCGGTCTTGCAGATTACGTCGCCACCAAGGCCGCCGTGGTCGGTTACACCAAGGGCGCAGCGCGCGACCTCGGCCCGCGCGGCATCACCGTGAACGTGGTGCAGCCCGGCTCGATCGACACCGACATGAATCCGAAGGACGGCGGCGAGTTCGCCGAGACCCAGCGCAAGCAGCACGCGCTGCAGCGCTTTGGCCGTCCCGAGGAAGTCGCCGCCGGCGTCGTCTTCCTCGCAAGCCCGGAAGCCTCCTTCGTCACCGGCACGGTGCTTAACGTCGACGGCGGTTTCGGCGCCTGATCCAGGCGCCGCCCGTCCAACATAAGGAATTACGCAGATGATCGAACTCAGACCCTTCGCAAAGCTGGGCGGCGCCGACCACGGCTGGCTCAACGCCAAGCATCATTTCTCCTTCGCAAGCCACTATGATCCCAACAACATGGGTCACGGCGCCTTGCGGGTGTGGAACGACGACGAGATTGCTCCGAACACCGGCTTTCCCGCCCATCCCCACGCCAACATGGAAATCATCACCTATGTGCGCGAGGGCGCGATCACCCATCAGGACAGCCTCGGCAACGAAGGCCGCACCGAGGCGGGCGATGTGCAGGTGATGAGCGCCGGCAGTGGCATCCGCCACTCCGAGTACAATCTCGAGCCGACCAAGACTCGAATCTTCCAGATCTGGATCGAGCCGACCGCGCGCGGCGGCCAACCGACCTGGGGCTCGAAGCCGTTTCCGAAAGGAGACCGCTCGGGCAAGCTCGTCACGATCGCGAGCGGCTTCGAGGATGACACGGACGCGCTGCCGATCCGCGCCGATGCGCGAGTGCTCGCCACCACGCTGAAGGCGGGCGAGAGCGCGGAATACGAGCCGCACAAGTCGCGGCACCTCTACCTCGTGCCCGCGGCGGGTTCAGTCGAGATCAACGGCGTGCGCGTCAATGCCCGCGACGGTGCCGCGATCCGCGACGAGGACAGGCTGAAGATCACAGCTCTGGAAGACACCGAGCTCGTGCTCGTCGACGCGGCTTAAGCCGCCATCCACGCAACCAAACAGTCAACATCGATCCCAACGGAGACCACCAATGACCAAAGTTCTCGTCCTCTATTACTCCGCCTATGGCCACATTGAAGCGATGGCCAATGCCGTCGCCGAAGGCGCGCGCGAAGCCGGCGTCGCCGTCGACATCAAGCGCGTACCCGAGCTGGTGCCGGCCGAGGTCGCCAAGGCGTCCTATTACAAGGTCGATCAGGCTGCACCCGTCGCGACGATCGAGGACCTCCCGAACTACGACGCGATCATCGTCGGCACCGGGACCCGCTTCGGCCGGATGGCCTCGCAGATGGCGAACTTCCTCGACCAGGCCGGCGGCCTCTGGGCCAAGGGCGCGTTGCACGGCAAGGTCGGCGGCGCCTTCACGTCGAGCGCGACCCAGCACGGCGGCCAGGAGACGACGCTGTTCTCGATCATCACCAACCTCCTCCATTTCGGTATGACGGTGGTCGGCCTGAACTACGGCTTCGCCGGCCAGATGAAGCTCGATGAAGTCACCGGCGGTTCGCCGTATGGCGCCACCACGATCACCGGCGGCGACGGCAGCCGCCAGCCCAGCGCCAACGAGCTCGCCGGCGCACGCTATCAGGGCCGCCAGATCGCGGAGACCGCCAGGAAGCTGCATGGCTGAGCTGCACGGTTAAGCCTCGCAGTTCAGCTTTACGAGCGACTGCATGGCTGATCTGACGCGGGCGGCATTCTCTTTAGGGAATGCCGCCCCATCTTTGTCGACAGAACATCTCACCAAATGCGATACGAATGGCTTTCGAACTCTTGTTGATCGCGCAGATGGTCCGCAGGCCCGCCCAGGCACTGGCGCGGCGCTGGTATTGCCGCAGCCTGTTCAGGGCCTCACGCGGCCGCTTTCACTGCGCCGGCTGCACGAAGGCGTGATCGGCTAGGCCTGCGTGATGTCCGCGTGGGGCTCAATGGACGCAGTAACGACAGGCGCCGGTGCCGTCGACAGCCACCAGCCATCACCGGCGAACCAGCAGGTCTCGTCGGCAGCGCCCTCTCTCCGCAACGACTGCACGCCCTCCCATCCCTTTGCGAACGCCTCGGCCAGCCGCCGGGCGGCATCGGCGTCCTGCAATCCGGCGCAGCCGATGAATTGGGCTCGACTGAGGAATTTCGCGGGCCAGATCGCGCCGCCGTCCGGGCGCGTGACCATCAGCATGCCGCCGAGCATGCCTTCAGGCGCGAGCGGAAACACCAGCCGCCCGCCGGGCCGCAGCGCATCGAGCCATTCGGTGGCCGGCTGCGCCGCGCCCGCGCAGACATAGATCACGTCGGCCTTGGGCAGATCGGACGCGATGCCCGAACGGTCGCGCACATCCGCATGGGCGATCTCCTTCAGATTCTCGCGCGCGAGTCCTGCCAGACGTTCGTCGATCTCGTAGGCATGGACGTGGCCGCCAGGGCCGACGAGATGCGCGAGGATCGCGGTGTAATAGCCGCTCCCCGCGCCGATCTGGATCACGGTCTCGCCTTCCTTCACAGCGCAACCGCTGAGCCAATAGGCGTGCGCACCGGGCATCCCGATATTGAGACCCCGCGCGCTGTCGAGCGCGAGCAGCGTGTTCTGATAGAGGAAGGCGGGATCATCATCGGGCGTCACGACATAGGGGTGGCCGCCGAAGGAAATCGGCCACGGCCCGGGCCCGACGAACGGCTCGCGCCTGACGGTCCGAAAGGCTTCCTCGATACGGGGGTCCGCGGCCCTCGCCGCGGCGCAGATCAACTGCGCATAGAATGCGCGATATTTTGCCGAACGATCTTCCATGTCGTCTCCGCGAAAGAGGCGACGATAACACAACGATTGCGATAATCGAGTGACCCTACAATCCAGGGCAGCGCATCAGCGCGCTCCCTTGCCCATCGCCCGCGCCGCGAGGCCGGCGAGCCAGGGATGACGGCGCAGACCCTGCGCTGCATGATCGCGCCATGCGTAGGGAAAGCCGCGCCAGGACAGCGCGACGCTGACATCGGTCAGCGGCACCGGCTCGGCGCCGAAGCGGCGCTTGTAGTCCTGGTTGCCGATGCTGAGGTCAAAACGGCGCACGCCCTCTGCATGCAGCGCCGCCATGGTCCGCTCGGTCACGAGCAGCCCCGGCGAGCAGCTCGACCATGAGTCTCCGGCGTGGCTGATGCGCAGGAGAAAATAGGTCGCACCGAACCTGACGCCGAGCGTGGTGGCGACGATAGCCTCGTCGCACACCAGCGCCGAGATGACGGCATAACCGTCCGCGACACCCTGACGGGCGACATCGCGATAGAACTGCGCATGGGTTTCGTCGTTGAGGACGAAGCGCGAACCGAGCTTTCGCATGCGTGCCTGCTGCTGGACATCCATCACGTCCAGCAGCTCGCGCGCACGCGCGACATCAGTGGCGATCTCGAATCGCGCGCCGGCATGACGGCTGAAGACGCGCCAGCAGCGTGGCATCTGCATGCGCTTGATCGAGGCCTGGTAGTCCACATAGTCGTCGCCCGTCAGCACGAGGTTGCCGTTGAGCGAGCTGGATCCGATCCGGCCGAGCGACACCAGCGGGTTCGGGTTGCCGCCGACATGGGCCGGCATCTTCTTCAGGCGCAGCAGATCGAAGCCGTCCGGCAATGCGCGCAATGCATCGATCAGCGCCTTGCCGATCGCATCCGTCGCCGCCGTATCCAGCGCGGCATCGAGCGCCAGGATCGGCGCATTGTTGTCGGAGACGCCGAGGTCGGCGAACTCGACAACGCGGATGCCGCGCCTGACATGGCTGATCATCGGCACGACCGCGATGTCCTTGCCGGTCGCGGCATCCGAGATCACTGCGATCAGCGGCGCGAGATCGTGAAACGCCTCGTACCAGGCATCGAGCCAATAACGATGCTGGAAAGCGGTGCGAAGGCCGCCCTTCAGGCGCAATGCGGCCTGCCGCCAGTCACGCACGAAATCGATGGCGATTCCCGACGTGCTGGACACCCGATCATCTGGTTGCTCGACACTGAGAAACGTCATCCGCGGGACATGCAGTTACTGAATGTTTCCAGATAGATTATGTTTTGCGCAGACCACAAGCGACGTCGCTGCTTATCGTTAAGCTGGCACCACCATCGCATCGGCGGCTGCGACAAGCCGTCAACGATCGGGTTCCGTCCGCTCGACGCATTCGAACCTGGCCATGAAGTGCAGACCGGCGACGGCAAGCGCGAACATGAACCAGATCGGATTCTGCCGTTCGAGCAGGAAGGTCTCGGTAGCCCCGTAATACAGCCCGAACAGCCACACCGTCAGGAACAGTTTTGCCAGCGCGCGACTGCGGTTGTGAGCCTGGGCGGATTGGAAATTTCCGAGCGGTGCGAGCACGAAGACGAGGATCACCAGCACCAGCCCCGGCAGGCCGATGGTGACCGCGAGGTCGAGATAGCTGTTGTGGCTGTGCGCCGCGGTCGTGGCCCATTCGGCGCCCTGGGCGGTCTGCCGCGCGGTCACGTCGTCCCAGAACGCGGCATAGCCGTGACCGATGATCGGCTTCTCGGCGACGGCTGCGAGCGCGAACTCCCAGATGGCGGAACGGCCGGTGAAGGTGGGATCGAGCGGAAGCAGCCGTGTCATCGCCCCAAGCGCCGGGCTCAGGACACTGCCGACCGTCAGCAGATTCATCACGATCAGCGGCACGAAGCAGATGATCCGCTTCAGCCACAGGCTCGGCGTGACACAGACCAGCGACGCGAGCGCGTAGATCGCAAGGCACAGCACCGACGACGTCTTGCCGCCGGTGAAGATCAGGAAGATCCCGGCCAGCGCGGCGACCGCCGGGCCCATCACGAACGACCCGACGGCGGACAGGTAAATGCCGACATAGACCAGAATGGTCATCACCGGCGAGGCGATGTTCTTGTGGCCAAAGCTGCCGCGCCAGTCGCCGGCCAGCTGCGGCTCGGTGACGTCGAGTGCGGTGTGGATCGAGTATTGCGGCGCGAGAAAGACGCCGAGATAGCAGAGTGCAAGCAGTACGAGCGCGGCGCCCCCGAGGCACAGGTTGAAGCTGCGCTGCGTCGGGGGCAGCAATGGCAACAGCACGGCGAGCGCCATCACGCTGCCTGCGAGCACGAACCGCTGCATCGAAACTCCGCGGTTCTCGGAGAAGAGGATGTTGATCAACAGCCAGCCGACCAAACAGAGATGCAGCGGCGTCACCAGGGTCTTCAGCGCGGGCGCATCCGTTGCGGCGACGAACAGCACCGCGACCGCGGCCAGCAGGCCCCAGGAGACATAGGTGAGCGCCATTCGTCCGCCGACCACGGTGGCGACGTCCTCACTGCGCAGGTCCGGAAACGGATCGAGCGTCACCAGCACGAGGAGCAGCGCCGCGACTGCGACAAGGCAGCGCGCGGCCCGCACGGCGTTGACCCCCGCAAGCCCATCGCGCAGGACGGAGCCGAACGATCGGGCCTCGACGTCGGTCATGTCAGTGGCGCTGCGATCCATGGCTCAAGGCTGGTGGGGAAGCCGGGGAAGCTCCAAGTCTTAGCCGATCCCTGTTAAGCATCCGTCAACCAGTACACCGGAGCTCTGCGGCACCGGCTGCTGCCGCACGATGCTCCGCGCGATCTCGTAATATTGCAGCGCGCGCTGTTCCAGCGTGAGATTGTCGAGCACGAAACCGCGCGGATCGAACGTATCAGCGGCGCACCCGGCCCAGAAATCGCCCCAACCCGCTTCGAACCCCGCGATGTCGACGAACTTGGCGCCGCAACGATCGTCCCAGTACGGCACCGACGACACCGGTGCGAACTGGACGCGATGCGGATAATAATCGGGGTCCCGCCAGGGGCCGCCGGGATCCCAGGCGAGCACCGGCACGCCGCAGGACAAGGCCTGCTGATAGGCGATGCCCTGGCTCTCGTTCTGGCACAGGAAGATCATCGCACGCGAACGCGCGAGCGCGGCCTGATAGTCTTCTTCCTTGTAACTGCCGTAACGCAGTTCCGTGAACGAGCGGCCCTCCCTGGTGAGCCGGGCGCGGACGGGCTCGATCAGCTCCGGCGCATAGCGTTCGCGGTCCCAGTGGACCTTGTCGTAGATCAGGACGTCAACCGTCTTTTGCGACGTCCGGGACGGCGCCCAGAGATCCGTGTCGATGCCGACCGGCCAGGCCTCCGTGTCGCGCCAATGCGGCCGATACATGTCGGCGTACCACGGGCCGGGCACCACGACCTTCTTGACCGGCAGGCGCCTGAACAGGTCGGGATCGTCGAGCGGATGATTGTGGGCGGCGACGCCGAGCAGGATCGGATTCTTCCACGCAAACTTGTCGAGCAGGAAGGTGCGGCCGATGATGCAGGCGAGCTCGCTCGGATGCTGGGCGATGTAGCCATAGTCGTTGACGCGGTAGCGGATGCCGAGCCGATCGAGCCCCGCACAGAGATTGAGGAACACGCGGAGCTGCCCGCTCATGCGCGGCTCGCCGAGCAGCATGCGGCGCGCCATGCGCCGCAGATGCCGGTCGCCGGGAAACCAGCGATCGTCCTTGTCCTCGTAGAACAGGTTGAGGACCATGTCGTCGGGATCGTAGTCGAATGTCTTAGCGGGCACTGGGTCCATCCGCGGCAGTCCAGTGCGCATTCTCGCATGGGACCGGCTGTCGCACTCTTCCAAATTTGCCACAGGCTTAATGCCGCCGGCTTAACGCTAATCTACGAAACCGGCGCTGCGCCGGCCTTCGCGGCGACGATTTTTTCCTAATGCGAGTATCATTCGCAGCGGCCAGGGTTGCGATCGATCGCATTGCCAATTCGGCGGATGCGCCCTGGTTAACAGACCCTTAAAGGCGAGCCGTAGCTTGATCACCGCGGAAGAAATTCTCGATTTGCCGGCCACATCGCGCGTCGCGCCGGCGGCGCGCCTGCCGCTGCAGGTCGGCTCAACCACATCGGTGTCCGTCGTCATTCCGGCCAAGAATGTTGCGGCCTATGTCGGCGAAACCCTCGCCAGCGCACTGGCGCAGGCCGAGGTCACCGAAGTGATCGTCGTGGACGACGGCTCGACCGACGACACCACCGCCATCGTCCATGCCATTCATGACCCGCGACTGCGCCTGATGACCAACGGCGCCGCGGGCGTATCGGCGGCGCGCAATCTCGGTGCGCAGCATGCGAGCGGCCAATGGCTGCTCTTCCTCGATGCCGACGATCGCCTGCGGCCGGGCGCGGTCGCGGCGCTGCTGGCGGCTGCGCGCGGTGCGCCGCGAGCGGTTCTCGTCTACGGCGACTACAACACAATCGACAGCGAGGGGCGGCAGATCGGTCGACGGGATCTGCTGAAAGGACGCCGCAAACCCTCCGGTGACGTGCTGGCGCGGCTCGCGGCCGGCAACTTCATCGTCAATGGCGGCATTGCGCTTGCACGTGCAGAGGCTTTCCGCGCCATCGGCGGCTTCGACGTCTCGCTCAGATATTGCGAGGACTGGCACTGCTGGTGCCGTCTTGCCGCGATCGGCGAGTTCGAGTTTGCGCCCAACCTTCTGCTCGACTACCGCCTGCACACGGCCAACACCATGAACGCGGCGGAGCGGACGCCGCAGGATTTCTTCCCGGCGATCGCGCGGGTGTTCGACGACGGGCTGATCATGGCGCGACTGCCCGCGAGCATGGCAGCCGGGCTGCGCCAGGCCGCCGAGGTTCATCTCGTCACGTATTCGGCGATGCAAGCGGTCCGCTTCGGCAGATATCGCCAGGCCTTCGCCTATCTCGGGATGGTCGGCCGCCGCTCGCTCAAATCGCTGCCGCGCTCCGCGGTCAGGGTCGCCCTCGCCTGCTTTGGCATTTAGCTCGCTACCTCGGCATCAAGACACGATCTTTGAGGCCTCATAGGGTTTCGGCTCGATGCCGAACGCCGCGAGCACCGAGCCGAGCGCGACCATCACGGGATGCATCGCGACGACGGCCTTCGACGATTTCAGCAGACCGGCCGCGCGCACCAGCGATAGCGGCAACCTCCCGAGCATCTGCGCAAATACCCGCACGCGCGCCGCTGCGCCCTGCGCGGCCTTGGACTGCACACGATAGTTGATCGCGCCGATGCGCAGGCCTCGCTTTACGATCCATCCGAGACTGGTGCGGCTTTGCGGCACCGTCTCGGTGATGACTGCCTCCGCCGTCCAGTGGAACGTCATGCCGGCATCGCGGCACCGCACGAAGAAATCGCAGTCGCCGCCTCCGAGGAAGTTGAAGCGCGGGTCGAAGGCGGGACGGGCGAACTTCTCGAACGCCGCACGGGTGATCAGGCAATTGCCGCAGCCATAGATCAGGGGCACCGCACCGCTGTAATCATAGGCGGGACAGAAAACGGGATGACGCGAAAGCCAGGGCTTGCTGTCGTCCTCGAAGACCGGCATGACCGGCCCGCCGACCACATCGGCGCCGGTCGCGTCCGCGGTGCGAACCATCAGCTCGAGCCAATCGGGCGAAGCGATCTCGTCGTCATCGATCATCAGGAAGCGGGTCGCGGCGGGGAACAGCGCGAGCGCCGCCTCGAACGCGGCGTTGATCGCCTGGACGTTGCCTTGCCGTCTTTCGACCAGGCAGACGCCCTGAAGCCTGCCATCGGCGAGATACTCCGCGGCCACCGTTGCGCTCTCGCGCCCTACCGCGTCGTTCTCGACCATGACAACGGCGAAGGAGCGCGGGGTGCGCTGGCTGGCGAGCGAGTCCAGCGTCAGCCGCAGATGCTGCGGGCGGCGGAAGCAGGGGATGCAGACGACGACACCAACCGACAGGTCGATAATTCGGGAGCTCGCCGCGATCTCCCGGTCGGGATCGCGCACGGCCTCCGAGATACGCGTGGCGGACAGGTCTGTCGGGATCAAGGTCATGGCGTTCTAGATGTCCGAGATAGATTGAAAAAGCCCTGCTTCGATCCCGCGGATCAGCGCCGTCCCGCGACGGCACGTCGCCGCGGGACAGGTACGTCCCAAAATGAACGGCCGGCCCAAGGCTCGCGACGGCGCCACGCCGCCGATTTTCCGCCACCCATACGCTTAACCGCTTTCGCGTGTTTCTGCTGCGAAACCTTGCCCGCGTGATACTGCAATTCGCGATCCACCGTGCCGATGGCGGCTGGCGCGGATGATGCCGTAGTTAACGCACATGCTCATTAACCCGACCGTAAGCACCGCGACGGGTGACGCGTCGCGGCACCGGATTTGCTCTACGGGCGCACGAGATTTTTCCTGTAAATTTAAGTCGAACAAGCGCGGTCAGAAAATATGAACAAGCCAGCCACGATCGATTTCGCGACAGCCACGGCGATCCAAATTCCCGCGGCCATTGCCCACATTCAGGCGCTGCACGATCTCGTGCCCGGTGAAGCCCGCGACAGCCTGCTCGCTGTCCACGACGTACTGCGCCGCGAACTGCCGCAGGGCCAGCTCGCCACCTATGAAGCCGGCGGCGGCTCGTGCAGCGTTCTGCCAGCGGAATTGCTGAGCCGCAGCAAGGTCACTGTCGTCGACATCGACGAGGACCAGGTCCGCAACAACAGCTACGCGGACGAAGCGATCCTCGGCGACGTCCAGACCTACCGCTTCGGGCGCGAGACCTTCGATCTGGTGATCTGCTACAACGTGATCGAACATCTTCCCAACGTCGACGCCGCACTCCTGAATTTCCGCGATGCGCTCAAGCGCGGCGGGATGATCCTGATCGGCGCGCCCAATCCGCGGTCGCTGTCCGGCGTCGTCACCAAATACTCGCCGCACTGGTTCCACGTCTGGTTCTACCGGCACGTCCGCGGCATCAAGGATGCCGGCCTGCCGGGCGAGCCGCCGTTCCCGACCTTCTTCCATCCCCTGGTGACGCTGCCGAGACTCGAAGCGTTCGCCGCAGCCAACGGCCTCGAGATGATCTACCGCCGTGAGGTCGAGAGCCCGCGCTATCCCGAGATGCGCCGGCGCAAGCCGGTGTTCGCAGCCCTGGTCGACGCCGGCGCCGCCGCACTGAACGCCGTGCTTCCCCGGGGGACCGATGTCCGCCGCGGCGACTATCACGTCATCCTGCGGAAAAGCTGACGGCCGTGGTGCGCGCGCGGCCGATCGCAAGACCAGCGAAGCCTCGCGACCACGCTGCACGCGGTAACGAAGCGTTAAGCTCTGAAGGACCTCGCCACCGCACGCGTCACGGCGACGCGTCGAAGAGTGGCACGCGCTTAAACGCTTTGTTTGCCATTTCGGTGAATAGTCCCTCAATGAGTATGGTTAATTTTCCCTGTTGCGTGGATTGGGCACCTATATCTGAGGTGCGTGGCGTAGAGCGAAGAGTAATCCCTCAGCACGCGACAGTTGGAATGAAAGCTGGGGATCATGCTTGACTACAACCAGCCGATAGACCGGGCCAGACCGGAGGCCCCGCAGCAGCGGCCTCAGGCCGGCTTCAACGCGCTGGAGCTCGTCAATTTACTCTGGCGGCGGAAGATCGCGATTGCCGCTGCCGCGCTGCTGGGTGCGACGCTTGCCGTCACCGCGGGCAAGAGCCTGACGCCCCGCTACACCGCCACCGCCCAGCTCTATGTCGACCCGCGCGAGCTTCAGCTCGTCGATCGCGAGCTCACGCCCCGCGCGCAGGACGTCTCCGGCATGGCGATGGTGGTCGAGAGCCAGGCGCGCCTGATCACCTCCAACAGCGTGCTGCTCCAGGTCATCCAGCAGGCTGATCTGGACAAGGATCCGGAATTCGGCGGCGGTGACGGTAAGAGCCTGATCTCGTCGCTGCTCGGCCTGATCGGCCTTCAGCCCCGCGCGCCTTCCCCCGCGGAGAAGAAGGAAGTGCAGCTCGCGGCCCTCGAGGCGCTGAACCGGCACATCACGATCCGCAAGACCGAGAAGAGTTTCATCGTCGACATCGAGGTCTGGTCGACCGATCCCGCGAAAGCGGCGATGCTCGCCAACACGCTGACCAGCGCCTACCTCGCGGAATCCCGCAACTCGCAGGCTTCGGCCGCGCGGCGCGCCACCAACGATCTCTCCGGCCGCCTGAAGGAGCTGCGCGAGCGGCTGCGCAACGCCGAGACCGTGCTTGCGACCTACAAGGCCCAGAACAATTTCGTCGGCACCCAGGACGCCCTGATCAGCGACCAGCAGCTCTCCGCCAGCAACCAGCGGCTTTCCGCCGCCCGGGCGGGGACGATGGATGCGCAGGCGCGTCTCGACCAGATCGAGGCGAGCCGACGCACCGCAGCAGATGCGGGCGCGAACTCCGAGGCGCTGCAATCGCCGACCATCGCGAACCTGCGTGCACAATATGCCGACGCGCGCAAGAAATATGCGGAACAGGCCGGCGAGCTTGGCCCGCGCCATCCGGCACTGCGCCAGACCGAGAAGCAGGTCGAGGATCTCAAGCGCACCATCAACGAAGAGATCGACCGCTTCGCCCAGTCCGCCAAGAACGACTTGACGCGCGCCCGCGACTTTGAAGCCTCGCTCAACCGGGCGCTGGAGGCGCAGAAGCGGCAGAGCGTCCAGCTCAGCCAGGCCGCCGTGCGCCTGCGCGAGCTCGAGCGCGAAGCCGAAGCCAGCCGTGACGTCTATCAATCCTTCCTCAAGCGCTCGCGCGAGACCGAGGAGCAGGAGACGCTGAACACCTCGGCGGCCCGAATCATCGGCGAAGCGACGGTGCCGCAGCGGCGCTCGTTCCCGCCGGCGATGAGCCTGTTCGCCATGATCGGCTTCATCTTCGGCGCAATCGCTGCATCGAGCTGGTTTGCCGCGGCCGAACTGCTGCTCGCCGGTGCTTCCGCGCCGGCACCCGCGCCGGCCCGTCCCGATCGCACGCCGGTGCCGCAAGCTTCGCGAGCTCCAGAGCCTTCGCGGGTTCCGGAGATTGCCCGGCCGCAGCAGGTTTCGCGAACCCCGGAGGTCGCGCAGGCTCTGCCGGAACTTGCCGCCCCTCCGCTGCAACCTTCGATGGCTGAAAGGCCCTTGATCGAAAAGCCGCTGATCGCCCGCCTCCAGGAGGCCGACGTCATCCACACGCTCGGCGCCATTCTCGCCACCGGCGGCGGCGTCGACCTCACCCGGCTGGGCTGGCCGACGCTGCGCCCCGGCTTTCCGCTGACGACGCTGCTCAATGCCTGGCGCGACATGCGCGCCGCGGTGGCACGCCGTACGGGCGGCAAGGCGATGCCGGTCATCGCGCTCGTCGGTGCCAGTGAGACCACCGGGCGCAGCGTAACCGCGCTGAATTTCGCGCTCGCGGCCGCGCGCGACGGCGCCCGGGTGCTGATGATCGATGCCGACCATCAGGCACATTCGCTCTCGAACAAGGTCAACCGTCCCGGCAAGAACGAGCCGAGCAAGCTCGGCTGGCTTTCCATCGGCAGCAAGGCCGCGCGCGAGATCAAGACACTCAACGGCATCTCGGTATTGCCGGCCGCCGAGAGCGACGCCGGCAGGGCCACTGATGCCATCCGCAAGGCCATCGAGCAGGCGCGCTCCGCCGGCGGCTATGACCTCGTGATCCTTGACGGCCCCGCGGCGCCACTCACGGCCAGCAGCCGCAAGCTGCTCGATGATGCCGACGCGCTGGTGGCGGTGCTGCCGACCAGCCTCGACATCAACGACGGCCTCGAAGAGATCTTGAGCACGCTCGGCCACGCCGAGCGCAAGCTCGTCGGCGTCGTGCTCGACGAACTCACCCCTGCAACCCAAGCGCGCCAGCGAGGCAGACAATATGCTTGAGCGCCGCATCAATCTGGAGGGCCGGGCCGCAACCGCGGACGTGCCCCGGATCACCGTCGGCGGCCTTCGCATGGCCGCGCTCGACCTGGAAGCTACCGCCGATTTCATGATCGAGGCGACGGATCCGCGCCATCGCATCGGCCGTCCGCTATTCCTGACTTCGGCCAATGGCGAAGTGCTGGCGCGTTGCTCGACAGAGCCGCAGACCGAGCGCCTGTTCCGTACCGCCGACCTTATCAACGCCGACGGCCAACCGCTGGTGGCGGCGTCGAAACTGCAATCCTGGTTTCCGCTGCCCGAGCGCGTCGCGACCACCGACCTGTTCCATCTCGTCGCACGCAAAGCCGAGGCGGCGGGCCGTACTTTCTACATGTTCGGCGCCAGCGAGGACGAGAACGCCACGGCGGTCAGGAAAGTCCAGAACCTCTATCCGAACCTCAAGATCGTCGGATACAGCCACGGCTATCTCCGCGGCGACGCCCTGCGCGCGAAAGTCGAAGAGATCAATGCGCTCGCTCCGGATTACCTGTGGGTCGCGCTCGGCGTGCCCTCTGAGCAGGCATTCGTCGAGGAATTCACGCCGCTGCTGACCAATGTCGGCGTCATCAAGACATCCGGCGGTCTGTTCAACTTTTTGTCGGGTAGCCGCTCCCGCGCGCCGCAATGGATGCAGAAGATCGGCCTCGAATGGGTCTGGCGCACTTGGCTCGAGCCGCGCCGCCTGTTCTGGCGCTATTTGACCACCAACCCCCGCGCGATCTATCTTCTCTTCAGCCGGAACCGGCCCTTTTAATCCCTGAGAAGAGTAGATGAAGACATGACTGACCGACCGACTGTCCTCGTCACAGGAGGCGCGGGTTATATTGGCTCGCATGCCTGCCGCGCCCTGACTGCCGCCGGCTATCAGCCCGTCGTTTATGACAATCTCTCGACCGGTCATCGCGGCTTCGTCGCCGGCCCGCTGATTACCGGCGACCTGCTCGATGGCGCAGCGCTGGCGCGCGCTTTCGCCGATCACAAGATCGCGGCGGTGATGCATTTCGCGGCGGCCAGTCTCGTCGGCGAGTCCATGACCGACCCGCAGAAATACTACATCAACAACGTCCAGGGCACGCTGTCGCTGTTGCAGGCGATGCGCAATGCGGGTTGCCATCGTATCGTGTTCTCACTCGACCGGCGCCGTCTACGGCAATGCGGACTCCAAGGCGCTGCCGGAAGATTTTCCCTGCGCGCCGATCAACCCCTACGGGGCGTCGAAATGGATGATCGAGCGCATGCTCGCCGATTATCGCGCAGCCTACGGTTTCGGAGCATTCTGCCTGCGCTATTTCAACGCCAGCGGCGCCGATGCGGCCGGCGGCATCGGCGAGCTGCGTGACAACGAAACTCATCTCATTCCGCGCGCCATGATGGCGCTCCAGGGCCATGCCGACTTCGCATTGTTCGGCGACGACTACGACACGCCCGACGGCACCGCGATCCGTGACTACATCCACGTTACCGACCTCGCGGCGGCGCATCTCGCGGCACTCAAGCTGCTGGAAGAAGGACACGCCGGCGGCAGCTTCAATCTCGGCACCGGCTCCGGCTTTTCAGTGAAAGAGATCCTGGCTGCGATCAGGCAGGAGACCGGTCGCGAGGTGCCGCACACTGTCAAGCCGCGCCGCGCCGGCGATCCAACCTATCTGGTCGCCGACCCCTCCGCAGCGCGAAAAGTGCTGAATTTCGTGCCGCGCCATTCCGACCTCTCCACCGTGATCCGGACCGCCTGGGACTGGCACCAGAAGGCGCATCCGTTCAGGTCGCGTTAGGCACCGGTATTGTGCCTTGCGGGCCGGGCTCATAAGCGGATAAAGAGACTATCATAGTCGGCGTCGGCAACTTTCCCGGCCGCCGCATGTTGTGGTATGGCCGCCGACAAAAGCGGCACAATTGGCTCAGCCAACAGCGCGAGCCAGCTTTTCACAGCGAAGGCCACGATCGAGTCCGCGCATCGGCCTGCTTTTCAGGCGCGACCCAAGGAGCACGGAACGAATGCATCAGGCCGCAAGCCTGCAATTCGAGCGCGTGATGGACGAGCTCGTCCTCTGGCACGGCGTGCCGGAGGACGAACGATCGCCGGCGCCGGCCTGGTGGTGGGGTCCGGCGATGGCGGTATTCGACGCGCACGAGCCGATGCGACAGGCCTGGTGTTGTGAGCTGGGCCTCGGCGACGGCTCAAGCTTCGCCGAAGGTGCGCATGCTCTCCTTGAGCTGTTCGCCGAGCAAACCTCACTGACCTGGCCGGATGATTTTCCGCGCAAAGCGGAAATCAAGGAAGACGAGGTCCGCGAGCTGCACCCGCAGCCATCAGACGACAGCGCTTTTCAACCGTAGCGCCGCGGCCTCGGTGGCGGCATGGTCCGGCTCCGGCTGGAGCGGCGGCGCAACAGGCAGCTCCATCGGTCGCAGCAACTCGGCCATCTGGCGCGCCGGCAACGGCTTGGCAATCAGGAAGCCCTGCATCTCGTCGCAGCCATGGGTGCGCAGGAAAGCCTCCTGTTCGGCGTTCTCGACACCTTCGGCCACCACCGTCATGCCGAGCGCCTTGCCCATGCTGATGATCGCCTGCGCGATCGCCTGGTCTTCCGAATCCTGCGGCAGGTCCCGTACGAAAGAGCGGTCGATCTTGATGGTGTCGATCGGAAAATGCTTCATCAGCGACATCGACGAATAGCCTGTGCCGAAATCGTCGATGGCGAGGCGAATGCCGCGGCTCTGGATGGCGTCAAGCACCTTCAGCGCGCGCCCGACATTGCGCATCATCATGCTCTCGGTGACCTCCAACTGCAGCAGCACCGGCGACATGCCGCTGGCGGCCAGCGCCTCGTCGACGTCCTGCAACAGGCACTCGTCGACAAACTGACGCGGCGACAGGTTGACTGCCATCGACACCGGCAGCAAGCCGCGGCGCTGCCAGGCCATGGCCTGCGCGCAGGCCTCCTTTACCACCCAACGGCCGATCGGCACGATCAGCCCGGTCTCTTCCGCAAGCGGAATGAACTGCGCCGGCGAGATGCTGCCGAGATCGGGATGCGTCCAGCGCAGCAGCGCTTCCACGCCGGTGATCTGGCCGGTCACCATGTCCACCTTGGGCTGGTAGTTCAGCGAAAACTGTTCGCGCTCCAGCGCCCGGCGCAGCGCGCTCTCCAGCGACAGCCGTTCGATCGACTGCGTCTTCACTTCCTTGGAGAAGAAGCGATAGCCGTTCTTACCGTCTTCCTTGGCGAGATACATCGCCATATCGGCATTCTTCGTCAGCGTCTGCACGTCGGCGCCGTTGGCCGGATACATCGCGATGCCGATCGAAGCCGTGGTATGGCACTCGTGCCCGGCCAGCTCCATGGGCTCGGCGAGCGCCGTCAGCAGCCCGGTCGCGATGCGCTGGACGTCGTCGATCTCGCCGCACTGGTCGAGGATCACCACGAACTCGTCGCCGCCGAGCCGCGCCACCACGTCGCTGGCCCGCAGCGCACCGCGCAGCCGGTTCGCCACTTCGAGCAGGAGCAGATCGCCGGCCTCATGACCCAGTGAATCGTTGATGACCTTGAAGCAGTCGAGGTCGATGAAAAGCACCGCAAAGCGGTGATCGTGGCGCTGCGCTTCGTCGATCGCCTCACGCAGCAGTCCGTTGAACGTCTCGCGGTTCGGCAGGTCGGTCAGGCTGTCGTGGGAGGCGAGGTACTCGATCCGCTCGTCCGCCTCGTTTTTCTCGTCAGCCCGGTCGAAATTCTCCATCGCGAAGGAGACGTTGTCGGCAAGGCGCTGCAACAGCTCGACGAACTCGGCCGTGAAGGTGCCCGGTTCGGTCGACATGTAGATCATGACGCCGACCGCCTGATCGTGCGCGACGAGCGGAAACGCCGCGCCCGACCGTGCGCCGTCGTTGCAGACGATGGCGTGGAAGACGCGAACGCGGTCGTCGTTGAGATAGTCGTTGCTGATGCAGGGCTGGCGGGTGCGGAACGCCGTGCCGCTCATTCCGCGCCCTTCGGGGCGCTCGGGGTCGACGGAGAGGCGGACGTTGCGCGTGGTGTCGGCCGACGGCCCGGCCGCCGACACGATCTCGAGCTGGTCGCTGCCGGCCCTGGCCAGCGCAATCGTGGTCGAGGTGAACTTGGCGCCGTTCGACGCAGCGAGGCAAACGAGGTCGAACAGCTCGGTCCGCGACTTCGCCCGCATGATCGCTTCGTTGGTCGCGCTCAGCGCCGCGAACATGCGCGTCAGGCGCTCCTTCTGCGCCTCGGTGCGGGCCTTTTCCTCGGCGCGCTCGAAATTGTCGAGCGCGAACGACACGTTCTCGGCCAGGCGCCCGAGCAGCTCGACCATATCTGGTGTGAATGTATTCTCTTCCGGCGCGAGGAAAAGCAGAATGCCGATCGGCTCCTGCCCCGCGCGCAGCAGCGGGAAGCTGGCAGCGGCTCGCGTTCCATCTTCGGTTGCCTTGGAATGCCAATGCGCAGATCGCGGGTCGTGAAGATAGTCGTTGATCACACTGGGCCGTCGCGTGCGCAACGACGTGCCAATGATTCCCTGTCCCTCGGGATGATCAGGAGAGACATCGCAGGTACGTCCAATCATTCGCTCCTGGAGCCGCCCCTTGACCGCGACGACGCGAACCAGCTCTCGTTTTTCGTCCATGATTCCGATGGTCGCCGACGCGAAGACACCGCCGAGCACGGCCGCCTGACACGCAACTTCGAACAGCTCCCCGCGGGTCTTGGCGCGCATGATGGCCTCGTTCGTGGCGCTCAGCGCCTCGAACATGCCGCTCGACCTGTCACGCTGCTTGTCGGCCTTGGCCTTCTCGTCGGCGCGATCGAAATTCTCCAGCGCGAAGGCGACATTGGCCTGGAGCTTGCGCAGCAGCTCGATGAATTCGCCCGTGAAAATGTCGCGCTCGGGAGAGTTGAACAGCAGCACGCCTTCGACCCGGTCGCCGTTGAAGAGCGGCAACGCCGCGGAGGACGCGATCCCGTTGCGGCGGGCGCTGGCCTGCCACGGCGCAATACGGTCGTCGGCGAGCACGTCGTTGCTGACGGCGGGCTGGCGCGTGCGGAACGAGGTGCCGGTCAGCCCGCGGCCTTCGGGCACATCGTCGGAGGTCGAGAATTTGAAGTTGCGAACCTGATCCGCGTTCGGTCCATAAGAGGAGACGACACGCAGCAGCTCGGCGCGATGATCGGCGAGCGCAATGGTGACCGAAGTGAACTTGGCTCCTTTCGCCGTCGCCTCGCAGACGAGGTCGAACAACTCGGAGCGCGACCGCGCGCGCAAGATCGCCTCGTTGGTGGCGCTGAGCGCCGCATACATCCGCGCCAGGCGCTCTTCTTCCGCGGCGATCCTGGCTTTCTCGGCCTCTCGCCCGAAATTCTCGAGCGCGAACGAGACGTTCTCGGCCATGCGCAAGAGGAGCGCGACGATCTCCACGTCCTTGGCCCAGGACCGGCTGATGAAGAACAAGAGCACGCCGACACTTTCACCGTGCCTGATCAGCGGCGCGACCACGCAGGCGGCAACGCCGGTGTTGACGTTGGCGTGTTCCCAGGGAGTGCCCCTGGTGCGGCGAGCGAGATCGTCCTCGACGATCGGCTTTTGCGTCCGAAACACCTCGCCGGATATGCCCTTGCCGTAGGGATTTTCCGGATCGATCGAATAGCGTGCCTGGGTGACCAGCTCGAGGTTCTGCCCGGTGGAGGCGACCGGCTTCATCCAGTGAGAATCCGCCTCGCGAAGCAACACGAAGGTCGCCACCGACTTGCCGCCATGGACGGAGGCGTCGCACACGAGCTGATACAGCTCCTGCTCGGTCTTAGCGCGCAGGATCGCCTCGTTGGTTGCGCTGATCGCGCCGTACATGCGGTTGAGCCGGCGCATCGCCCTCTCGCCGGTCTGGCGCGCCGTTTCGCGCGTGAAATTGTCCAGGGCGTAGGAGATGTTCGCCGACATACGCTCGAACAGCGACACCATCTGCGCGTCGAGCGAGCCGGCCTCGCTGCGGGTCACGAACAGCACACCGACGCTCTTGCCATTGCAGAGCAGCGGCAGCGCCGCCGCCGCGCCGATATGGGCCTTGGCCGCGCCCTCGCGCCAGGCCAGCGAGCGCGGATCGTTCAAATAATCATTGCTGATGCAGAGCTTCTGATTGCGAAAGGCTTCGCCGCCGACGCCCAACCCTTCCGGCGCATCGGCTTCCGTGGTGATCTCGATTGCGCGCAGCCGTGCAACGTCGTCGCCGCAACCGGCAGCAAACCGCAGCCGCGATCCGTCCGGCTCCACCAGGAACACGGCGACAGCCATGAAGTCCCCGCTCGAAAACCCGGCGTCGCAGACCTTCTGGTACAGCTCGTCCGGCGATTTCGCGTAGAGGATCGCTTCGTTGATGGCGCTCAACGCCGCAAAGGTGCGCGCGAGTGTCGTCGGCACGATCTCAACTCCCGGGCATTTCTGCCTTTTTGTCCCGGGTGACGTTATGACCGCCGATCGCCTAAGTGGTCGTTATTGCGAGCTGCAAACCGTCGATCAAAGTGAACGAGCTGCGAACGACCGGCGCCAAACTGTCGAAAATGCCGCCGCACGGGACGAATCTTCGACCAAAGGCGCATCTCTCTACGAATTTGCAGCCCTGTATTGGTTTACGGGAGATTGATATCGCAGCCGCGCTTTGAGACGATGGCTCCCAACAAGCACCCTGTTAAGGGCATCAGCCGAGGGAACGCCATGCCGATCGTCAAGGCCGACCGCCTCACGCGTATCAGCGCCGCGCTGCTCCGTGCTGCCGGAGCTTCCGAGCAAGAGGCCGACGCGGTCGCCATCGGCTGCGTCAACGCCAATCTCGCCGGCCACGATTCCCACGGCGCGATCGCTATTCCGACCTATATCGACCGTATCAAGGCTGGCCACATCGTGCCCGGCGCCAAATGGACCATCGTCCAGGAATCGCCGACCACGACCGTGATCGACGGCCAGTGGGGCTTTGGCTTCCACGTCAACGCCAAGGCGATGGCGCTGACGATCGAGAAGGCGAAGACGGCGAACGTCGCCGCCTGCACCGTGTTCCGGCAAAGCCATGTCGGCCGCCTCGCCGCCTATCCGCTGATGGCGATGCGCGAAGGCATGATCGGGATCGCAACGGCGGACTCCGGCCGCTCGCCGAAACACGTGGCGCCGTTCGGCGGCAAGGAGGCACGGCTCGGCACCAATCCGATCTCGATCGCGGTGCCGTCCGATCTCGATGCGCCTTTCTACCTGGACATGGCGACCTCTGCGGTCGCGGCCGGCAAGATCCAGCTCGCGGTCGCCCGCGGCGAGGAGATTCCGACCGGATGGATCATCGATGCCGAAGGACGACACACCACCGATCCGACCCAGTACCGCAAGGGCGGCGCGCTGCTGCCGCTCGGCGGCACCGAGGGCTACAAGGGCAGCGGCCTCGCCGCCATGGTGGAGGTGCTGTGCGGCCTGCTCACTGGCCTCGGCTTCGGTGTCGAGCCCACGGGTCGGCACAATGACGGCTGCTTCATGGCGGTGTTCAACGTCGCCGCGTTTCGCCCGCTGCAGGCCTTCAAGCGCGAGGTCGCCGAGTTCGCGCACTATCTCAAATCGACCCCGCCCTCCGAGGGCAGCCAGGGCGTGTTCTATCCCGGTGAGATCGAGGGCGTGCGCGAGCAGCAGCGCCTGCGCGACGGCATCGAGATCGAGGATGCGACCTGGGAGAAACTGCGCATGCTGGCGCGCGAGTACCGGCTCAATACGGTCCTCGATCTGGCATGACGGAATTTCGGAGAACGGCAGCATGACGCGGCAGATGGTACTGGTCGGCTTCCTCCAGGCGCAGAACTGCACGAATTTGCCGAGTTCGTGGCGGCATCCGGACTCGCGCGACGATTCGATGTCGGCGGACTATTATCAGGAGATCGCCAGAATCCTCGAAGCCGGCAAGTTCCACATGGCCTTCTTCGACGACCGGCTGGCGATGCCGGACCGCTACGGCAACGATCACGCCCACACCGTCGAATACGGCATCCGCTGCGTGAAAATGGACCCGCTGATCGTGCTGACCACGATGGGCCTTGTCACCGACAAGCTCGGCCTGGGGGCCACTTGCTCGACCACCTATTACGAACCCTTCGACGTCGCCCGGCGCTTTGCAACCCTCGATTTGATGTCCGGCGGACGCGCGGGCTGGAACGTCGTCACCTCGCTCAATGACGGCGAGGCGCTCAACATGGGCAGGGACTCCCATCCCGAGCACGACTCCCGCTACGACCGCGCCGACGAATTCATGGAGGTCGTGCTCGGCCATTGGGACACCTGGGAGGACGGCGCGCTCATCATGGACAAGCAAAGCGGCCGCTTCGCCGACCCGTCCAGGGTGAAGCGGCTCGATCACAGGGGACCGGCGTTCAAGTCCCGCGGTCCCTTCACCGTGCCACGCTCTGACCAGGGCCATCCAGTGATCATCCAGGCCGGCGCGTCCGGCCGCGGCCAGCGCTTTGCCGGCCGATGGGGCGAGGTGATCTTTACCGCCGCGCGCAACCTTGCCGCCGCCAAGGAAGGCTACGCGTCCGTGCGTAACGAGGCCGCGAAAGCCGGCCGCGATCCCGAGGCGATGTTCCTCTGCAACCTGACGACACCGGTCTGCGCCGCGACGAAGAGCGAAGCCGAGGACAAGATGGCGCTGATCAACAAGCTGCCGCTGCAGATCGACGCGCTGTCGCTGCTGGCCGAAGCGCTCAACTACGATTTCGCCAGCAAGGATCTCGACGAGCCGCTGACGACGGAAGAGCTGAGGAGCATGCAGGGCATTCTGGGCATCCGCGACGGCGTGCTCAAGAACTCGGGAAAGAGTAATCCGAGCGCGCGCGACTTCGTCACCTTCTCCGGCCGCGGTCAGGTCCAGGATGCGATGGTTGGCGGCCCCAAGGAGATCGCGGACAGGCTCGAAGAAATGTTCGTCGAGCGCGGCTGCGACGGCTTCGTCATCGCCGCGACCTATGTGCCGGGCTCCTACGCCGATTTCGTGCAACATATCGTACCGGAATTGCAGCGGCGCGGCGTGTTCCAGAAGGAGTATCGCGGCAAGACGCTGCGGGAAAATCTCGGGCTCAAGCGGCCGGCTGCCGGCGCCTGGAAAGTGCAGCCGCGCGATGCCGCGGAATAACAACGGAGACACGGCATGCGCTGGCTGAAATTCACCGCCTCGGACGAGACTTCCTGGGGGATCGTCGAGGGCGACCAGGTGATCGCGGTCGCCGGCGATCCGTTCGGCGAATGGCAACGGACCTCGCACGCGCACCCTCTGTCGCAGGTCAAGATCGAGCTGCCGCTGATTCCGCGCACCTTCTACTGCGTCGGCCTGAACTATCTGAAACACCTGAAAGAGGCCGCCGACAAGCGCGGCGAGGTGCCGTCCGTGCCTGATAGACCCGAGATCGGCTATCGCGCCCAGAACGCGCTGATCGCCCATGACAAGGAGGTCGTGATCCCGTCTTTTGCGACGGACAAGATCCACTACGAAGGCGAACTCGTCGTCGTCATCGGCAAGAAGGTCAAGCATCTCACCAAACAGAATGCCATGGATTGCGTGTTCGGCTACACCATCGGCAACGACGTCAGCGAGCGGAGCTGGCAGAAGGCCGACCGCAGCCTGTGGCGCTCGAAGAACGCCGACACGTTCAAGCCGATGGGCCCGTGGATCGAGACCGAGGCCGATCTCGCCAAAATGCAGACCATCGTCAGGGTCAACGGCAAGGAGACCAACCGCTTCCACACCAACGACATGATCTTTGGCGTGATGGCGTTCCTGGTGGAGCTGACGAAATACTTCACGCTATGGCCCGGCGACGTGATCTGGATGGGTACCGACGGTGCGTCGCCTGACATCAAGCACGGCGATGTCGTGGAGATCGACATCACCGGTGTCGGGACGCTGCGGAACAGGTTCGTGCGGGAGCAGCGGTAGGCTGCTTGCGTGATGGGGGCACGGCGCAGGAACATTTTTTGTGCGCCCTACGCAGCTTGATCAAAACGGCAGCGCCATCTCGTCAAATCCGGATTCGGATCAGCTTGTGGCTCCTGAGCGGCCCTTCACATGATCGATAAAGGCTCGCAACTTCGGCATGATCTGTCGATGGCCGGGATAGTAGAGGAACACCCCCGGTGTCATCGGAGCGAATTGCTCCAGCACGTGGACGAGTTTTCCCGCCGTCACGGCACCGGCGGCGAGCGGTGCGGGCACTTGCGCAAGGCCCACACCTTCGACGGCCGCGCCGAGCATCGTGGGAAAGTCGTTGGCGATGAAAGGTCCTGAAACGGCGATCTCGATCGAACGACCGTTGTCGTTGAGCGACCATGATGCAATCCCACCATTCGATCGTCGCAATCTCAAGCAGGCATGCTCACGCAAATCTTCCGGGCGCTCGAGCCGGCCGCGGCCGGCGAGGTAATCCGGGCTGCCGACGATGATGAGAGGTAACGGCTTCGTCAGACGCACCGCGACCATGTCGGGGGCGATGAACTGGCCCAATCTGATGCCAGCATCGAAACCTTCGGCTGCGATGTCGACCAATTCCTCGCTTGCAGCAAGCTCCACCTCGATCTCGGGAAACGCCCGGCAGAACGACGCGACCAGCGGCTCCAGCAGGATCGGCACGACCGAGCGGGGTACGGTGAGACGCAAGAGCCCGGTCGGTCGCTGTCCGAGTTCACGCGCGGCACCGCTGGCAGCGACGAGCTCCTCGAAGGCGGGCCTTGCGCGCGCAAGAAATTTTTCGCCGGCCTCGCTCAGACCGACGCTACGGGTCGTGCGGATGAACAGCACGGCGCCGACGCGCGCCTCCAGTGCGCGTACCGCCTGACTGATTGCCGACGGCGTTACCCCGAGTTCAGCGGCCGCTCGACGGAAACTGCGGTGCTGGGCGACACTCAGGAACGCCTCCACGCCGTCGAGCGCACCGTGCCTGACTGTGAAGTTTTGCTTCATGGCCCATCAACATTATCGCGAATAGTCGCCGGTGCAAAGCAGACTTACATCCGGACTGCAAGCAGCACCGCTGCGCGCGCTGACACTCGCGACACCACGGCGACCGCCGTGATCGGAGAAATGAGACCGATGAAAGCAATCCGTCACGCCGTTTTGGCACTCACCCTCACACTGATAGGTGCGACTTCCATGGCCGATACATCCCCTGCCCAAGCACAAGCCGCATCTCCCACAACCGGGGTGATGGTCATCCTGACCGTCAAGCCGGGCGTCACACGCGAACAGGTCATGGCCGTCATGCCCGATGAAATCAGGCAGACCGTACAGCTCTATCTCAATGGAAAGGTTCGTGAATGGTATTCGCGATCCGATGGGCGCGGAGCCGTGTTTCTGCTGGATGTCGAGGATGTTGCCGCTGCGCACGCAGCCATGGAAGGACTGCCGCTGGCGAAGCAAGACCTCATCGATCACGAGTACATCGCAGTCGGCCCGCTTCAGCCGCTCCGCCTGCTCATGACCAAACCCTGACCGCCCGTCGACGTTGAGCCGGCGGGCTTCGACGTCCCGACCATCCGGACATTCATAAGGACATCCGAACGTGCCACCGAGCTTCAACCTTCCGTTCGTCCTCAGCGTCGCCGGCGCCCTCCTGACAAGCGCGGTGGTGGCCATCACCTACGTTTGGCCGACGGTCGGCGCCATGCCGCGTCACGACGCCTTGCGGCTTCTCGCGGCTTTCCATGCGTTCAGGTTCCTGGGGATGAACTTCATGGTTGCCGGGTTCGTGTCTTCGGAGTTGAGCTCGGATTTCGCCAGCGAAGTCGGATGGGGAGATCTCATCGCCGCCACTCTCGCACTCATTTCAATGGCGGCGCTCTCCTGGCGATGGCCGATCGCCGTTCCGATCGTCTGGATATTCAACGTCTGGGGTACGCTGGACCTCTTGAACGCGTACTACATGGGCGTGACGAAGATCCAGAATCCCGGCCTCTTCGGCGCGGGCATCTATATCCCGGCCCTTTATGTACCTCTGCTGCTGGTCAGTCACGTCCTTGTCTTCATAATCCTGCTGAGGCCCGGATCGGATAAGCAGGCAGCGTGACACTGCGCTCGGGCCGCAATCCCGACCTGCGCGCCGAGATGGCTTGCGTCGGTCCGCAACGTGGACTGGCCTCTGATGAAGGAATGCCCGATGAACAGCGATGCTATTTCCGTTGCCGTAATTGCCCCGCGTCCCGTCTGGCTCAGCCTGATGTCGACCGTTCTGTTCATGATGTTGTGGACTTGGTTGATCTACGCGCTACCCGCACTTCCAGAGAGCGGCATTCCGGCCCTGGGCGTCCGGCTGATGACGCATGGGCTCATCGCACTTGGTTTGTGGCTCGGCCTGGAAAGCACTGATCTGACACCAGGTCAGCGTCAGGCGACCTGGTTGGTCCTCATGGTGCCTTTCACGGTGTGGGCCACTGTCGCCTGGACGGCGGCCATCAACGGCGCATTTCGCGTGGGCGCCTCCGCCTTGCCGCTGCTTCCGGCGGCGATCTTGCTGCCGGTCATCGTCGGCGCTCCGGTGCTGCTGCTGTCGAAACGGGTGGGACAATTACTCGATGCAATGCCGCCGACGTGGCTGATCGCGCTTCAGCTCTATCGCATCTTTGGCAGCCAATGGCTCGCTTACTGGATGCGTGGGGTGCTGCCGGGCTTGTTTGCATTGCCGGCAGGAACTGGCGATGTGCTGACCGGTCTTTTCGCTGTGCCGGCAGCGCTCGCGCTCGCAACGGGGACGGCCCAAGGGCGCAAGGCGGCCGTCCTCTGGAACCTCTTCGGCATCGCCGATTTCGCCATCGCGATCACCTTGGGGATGATCATGTCGCCCGGCGCATTCCAGCTGATTTTTCCGAACGGCCCGAGCATGGCCTTAGACACCTTTCCGAATGTGCTGACCCCTGCCTTTGTCGTGCCAAGCTCGATCTTGCTGCACGCGCTGTCGCTGCGCCAACTGTTCCGGCGCAGCCGGGCAGAGTCGGCATAAGCCACGGCTGAGTCAAGCGGCATGCGCGAAAACATGGATTGCTTCGTCGCCAACGCTCTCGCAATAACGAAGCGAATGAAAGTGCCTCAAAACGGTAGTGCCACGCTCGTCTTGATCTCCTTCAGCACCACGTTGCTGCGGACGTAACGGATGCCGGGAATACGGAACATGAATTCGTCGAGGAACCTGTTGTAGGCGGTCATGTCCTGCACGACGACGCGCAAATGATAGTCGGCGTCGCCCGTCGTCGCAAAGCACTCCAGCACCTCGCGCCGCTTGGTCACCCGAGACACAAACTCATCGACGAATTTGGCGTCGTGCCGCTCCAGCGAGACATGGAGGATGGCGGACATCGCAAAGCCCGCCTGCTCGCGCGCGACAAGCGCCGCATAGCCCCGGATCGCGCCGCTCTCCTCGAGCGCGCGCACCCGCCGCCAGCAGGCCGAGGTCGACATGCCGACCTCATCGGCAAGCTGCTGGTTGGTGGCGCGGCCGTCCTTCTGGAGATGGGCGAGAATCCGCGCGTCCTGGTCTTCAATCATGAAGGCACCTCCATTCGGTAGAGTATACCATATTATGCGATGATACGAGAAGTTCTACCGAATTATCCTTCCAGTCGGAATGAATAGGTAAGACCTACCAATGCCCGCGGCTTAACCTTGGCTGATCCGGCAGGGACGCCGCGCGAGGTCCGCCATGGACGCCATTCCGTCACTCGACGCCTACGAGCTCTCCGACCGCTACGACCGCGAGGCGGGCCGCGTCTTCCTCACCGGCACGCAGGCGATCGTCCGCATCGCGCTCGACCAGGCGCGGCGCGACCGTGCGGCGGGTCTCAACACCGCCGGCTTCATCTCCGGCTATCGCGGCTCGCCACTCGGCGGCGTCGATCTCGAGCTCTGGCGCATCCCGGAGCGGCTGAAGCGGGACCGCATCGAATTCCTTCCCGCAGTGAACGAAGATCTTGCCGCGACCGCGGTGCTCGGCTCGCAGCAGGTCGAGACGCAAGCCGACCGCGAGGTCGATGGCGTGTTCGGGCTCTGGTATGGCAAGGGCCCCGGCGTCGACCGCTCCGGCGATGCGCTGAAACACGGCAACGCCTACGGCTCCTCACCGCATGGCGGCGTTCTGGTGGTCGCCGGCGACGACCATGGCTGCGTCTCGTCCTCGATGCCACATCAGTCCGACGTCGCTTTCATGAGCTGGTTCATGCCGACGCTCCACCCCGCAAGCGTCAGCGAGTATCTCGAATTCGGCGAATATGGCTACGCGCTGAGCCGCTTCTCCGGCATGTGGGTCGGCTTCAAGGCGATCTCGGAGATCGTGGAATCCGGCGCGTCCGTCGCGCTGCGCCCGGCGCGCGCCTTCCGCACGCCCCACTTCACGCCGCCGCCAGGCGGCCTGCACTATCGCTGGCCGGACCTGCCGGGGCCGCAGATCGAGGAGCGGCTGGAGGCGAAGAAACACGCAGTCTACGCCTTCGCAAAGGCCAATCCGATCGACCGTCATATCTACGACATCCCAGGCGCCACCTACGGCATCGTGACGACAGGCAAGGCGCATCTCGATCTGATGGAAGCGCTGCGGCTGATGGGTCTCGACGAAGCGGCCTGCCGCAGCATCGGCATCGACATCTACAAGGTCGGCATGGTCTGGCCGCTGGCGCTGCATGACGCGATGGCGTTCGTGAAGGGCAAGCGCGAGATCCTCGTGGTCGAGGAGAAGCGCGGCATCATCGAGAGCCAGTTCAAGGAATATTTCTACGACTACCCCGGTGCAAAGCCCGAGCGCATGGTCGGCAAGCACGACGAGCGAGGGGCGCGGCTGATCTCCTGGATCGGCGAATTGTCACCGCGCGCGCTGGCGTCCGTGCTGGCGCGACGGCTCGATCCGATGTTTCCAGGCCTCGATCTCACCGCGCGTGCAGCGGCGCTGCTGCCGGAGGCCGAGCGGACGATCAACGTCTCTGGTGCGACGCGCACGCCCTATTTCTGCTCCGGATGCCCGCACAACATTTCGACAAAAGTTCCGGAAGGGTCGAAGGCGCTGGCCGGCATCGGCTGTCATTTCATGGCGAGCTGGATGGACCGCGAGACATCGTCGCTGATCCAGATGGGCGGCGAAGGCGTGAACTGGGCGGCCTCGTCACGCTTCACCGGTAACAAGCACGTTTTTCAGAATCTCGGCGAAGGCACCTATTATCATTCGGGCTCGATGGCGATCCGGCAGGCGATCGCGGCCCAAGCCAACATCACCTACAAGATCCTGTTCAACGATGCCGTCGCGATGACCGGCGGCCAACCCGTCGACGGCCCAGTCAGCGTGCACGCCATCGCGCACAGCGTCCGCGCCGAGGGCGTTGCGCGCATCGCGCTGGTGTCGGACGATCCCGCGCAATTTTCGCCGGGCGACCTGCCGGTCGGCGTGTCCATCCATCCGCGCGAAGAGATGGACAGCGTGCAGCGCGAGCTGCGCGAAATCTCCGGCGTCTCAGTGCTGATCTATCAGCAGACCTGCGCGACGGAGAAGCGTCGTCGGCGCAAGCGTGGCGAGATGGCAGACCCCAAACGCTTCGCCTATATCAACGATCTCGTCTGCGAGGGCTGCGGCGACTGCTCGGTCGAATCCAACTGTCTTAGCGTCGAGCCCAAGGAGACGCCGTTCGGCCGGAAGCGCCGGATCAACCTCTCATCATGCAACAAGGACTTCTCCTGCCTCAACGGGTTCTGCCCGAGCTTCGTCACCGTTGAGGGCGCAACGCGCCGGAAGCAGGGCGCGAGCCAGATCGACGCGGTCGGCCGCGCGGCCACGCTTCCCCCGCCCGCGCCCGCAACGCTCGACCGTCCATATGATCTGCTCGTCACCGGCGTCGGCGGCACCGGCGTGATCACGGTCGGCGCCCTGATCGGCATGGCGGCGCATCTCGAACGAAACGGCGTCTCGGTGTTGGATTTTACCGGCTTTGCGCAGAAATTCGGGCCGGTGCTGAGTTATATCCGGCTTGCGCCAACTCCCGAGGCGCTGCATCAGGTGCGTATCGACCAAGGCGCGGCCGACGCGCTGATCGGCTGCGACCTCGTCGTCAGTTCCTCGCCAAAGGCATCCGGCACCTATCGGAAGGGCACGCGCGCCGCGGTCAACACCGCGGAGATGCCGACCGGCGACGTCGTCCGTTTCCGCGACGCCGATCTCGCCTCACCCGCCCGCCTGCGCGCGATCGGCCGGGTGATCGGCGACGGCAATCTCGACACCATCAACGCCAACGCGCTGGCCGAGCGCCTGCTCGGCAATGCCGTCTACGCCAACATCATCATGCTCGGCTTTGCCTGGCAGAGCGGGCTGCTGCCGATCTCGCTATCGGCGCTGCTGCGCGCGATCGAGCTCAACGGCGTCGCGGTCGAAAGCAACAAGCAGGCTTTCGCCTGGGGCCGGATTGCAGCCGCCGATCCCGGCTTCCTGCCGAAGGCGGACGAATCGCCCAAGGCCGAAACGCTCGACCAGCTGATCGACCGCCGCACCGATTTCCTCACTGCCTATCAGAACGATGCCTATGCAGCGCGCTACCGAGCACTCGTTGCAAACGTTCGCAATGCCGAAGCCAACCTGAATAGCGAGGCGTTGACCGAGGCGGTCGCGCGGGCCCTGTTCAAGCTGATGGCCTACAAGGACGAATACGAGGTGGCGCGGCTGCACATGCAGGGTAGTTTCCTCGACGCGTTGAAAGGCGAATTCGAAGGCGACTTCAGCATCCAATATCACCTCGCCCCGCCGTTCCTGCCGTCAAGACGCGACGCCCGTGGCCGTCCGCGCAAGCGCGCCTTCGGGCAGTGGATCCAGACGCCGCTTGCCATGCTCGCGCGGTTGAAGGGATTGCGCGGGACGCCGTTCGATCCGTTCGGCTACACGGCGGAACGGCGGGCCGAGCGGGAACTGATTACCTGGTACGATGGCGTCATCAAACGGATACTCGGCGGGCTCGAAGCGACGCATCTGCCAAGTCTCGTCGCCATTGCCAAAGCGCCGATGGATATCCGCGGCTACGGGCCGGTTAAAGATGCCGCGATCGGGACGGTGAAGGCCGAGGTCGAACGGCTGTTCGCCGAGCTCGACGCGCCATCACCTGCAAAGATGCGCGCCTACGGTTGACGGGGCGCCGACGAGGCTTCAGCCTCTGGAGCTATGGGGCGCCCTGATGGCGTTCCTGCAATCGGGTGAGGTATCATGGATTCCGATCAGTTGACCCTGACCCAGGCCGCGGCCGACCTCCGCGCCGGAAACATCACGAGCACCGCGCTCACGACGGAAGCTCTTGCCCGTGCCAAGGCCAACGCCGATCTGAATGCCTTCATCACCCTGGATGAGGCCGGCGCCTTGAAGGCTGCGGCCGCATTCGACGCGAACGGCAGCAAGGACAAGCCGCTCGGCGGCGTTCCTATCGTGATCAAGGACAATATCGAGGTCGCCGGGCTTCCCTGTAGCGCAGGAACGCCAGCGCTGAAGGATTACGTTCCGAAGGCCGACGCGCCGGTGGTCGCAAAGTTGCGCGCAGCGGGCGCGGTCATCATCGGCAAGACCAGCATGCACGAGCTCGCCTTCGGCATCTCCGGCTACAATACCGCGTTCAAGACCGGCGCGGAGTTCGGCGTGCGCAACGCCTATGACCGCGCCCTGATCGCGGGCGGCTCCTCCTCCGGAACGGGCGCCGCGATCGGCGCGCGGATCGTCGCAGGCGGGCTCGGCACCGACACTGGCGGATCGGTCAGGGTGCCGGCTGCGCTGAACGGATGCGCGTCGCTGCGCCCGACCATCGGACGCTATCCGCAAGAGGGCATCGCACCGATCTCGCACACCCGCGACACTGCGGGCCCAATGGCGGCGACCATGGCGGATGTCGCGCTGCTCGACCGCGTCATTGCGGGTGGCGACGCCGTTCAGCCCGCTGATCTGAAGCAGATGCGAATTGGCATCGCGAGGTCGATGCTGATCAATCTTGACGGCGACACCGAGGCCGCCTTTCACGCGGCGGTCGCGAAAGTGAAGACGCAGGGTGTCACGGTCGTCGAGATCGAGATGCCGCAGCTCGCCGAACTCAACGGCCAGGTCGGCTTTCCCGTCGCACTGTACGAGGCCTATGACGACATGGTGGCCTATCTCGCACACACCGGCACCGGCATCACCATCGAAGCACTGGCGCAGGAGATCGCGAGCCCCGACGTCAAGGGCACCTATGACGGCCTCGTGATCCCGCGCAAACTGCCTGGTCCCGACAATACGCTGGTCGATGCCGAGCCGATCTATGACGCCACCATCAAGTCCGCGCGTCCTGCCCTGCAGGCGCTCTACGGCAGGACCTTTGCGGACAACCGGCTCGACGCCATCGCTTTCCCAACCACGCCGCGCGTTGCCATTGCGTCCAGCCCCGAGTCCAGCAGCCTCGAAAATTTCGGCCTGTTCATCCAGAATACCGATCCCGGCAGCAATGCCGGAATTCCCGGAATCCAGATCCCGATTGCGCTCGGCGCGGTCAGCAAACTTCCGATCGGGCTTGAGCTGGATGGCCCCGCGGGCAGCGATCGCCGCCTGCTTGCGGTCGGCATGGCGCTAGAAAAAGTGTTCGGGCGGTTGCCGGCGCCGTCCCGATCATGAATAGGGATTGATCAGCTTCTGCTGCTCGGCGCTGTGATGCACGAGCATGTCGATGAAGGTCCTGACCTTCGCCGACAGATGATGCCGGTGCGGATAGACCGCGTTCATCGACATCTCGACGGGACGACATTCCGGCAGGAGGCGAACGAGGTGGCCGGCCTCGAGATCGTCCCGAATGAGAAACCCGGCCATCAGGCAGACGGCAGCGCCTTCCAGTGCCACCTTCCGCAAGGCCTCGCCGCTGTTGGTGATGAAGCTGCCGGAGATCCGCACCGATGCCGGCGTGCCCTTGCGATCGAAGAAGCGCCAATCGTCGCCGAACGGATAATTCAAGTGACGGGCGCAATTGTGCGCGGTGAGCTCATCGAGCTTCTGCACGCGACCATGCCTTTCGAGATAGTCGTGCGAGCAACACAGCACGTGGCGCCAAGTGGCGAGGCTGCGGACGATCAGGCTCGAATCCGGCGGCGAGGTCATGCGCAGGGCAACGTCATAGCCTTCTTCGATGAGGTCGATTTCGGCTTCGCCCATGCGCAGATCGATCTTGAGCTCTGGAAAGCTCGACAGGAGTTTCGCCACCACGGGCGCGACGAACGGCACCATGTGCGTGGCGACGTGGATCCGCAGCGTGCCGCGGGGCACCGACTGCAATTCGCTCGCGATATCGTCGGCCTGTTCGATATCGGCGAGGATCTGGATGCAGCGGTCGTAATAGGCCTTGCCGATCTCGGTGAGGTTGACCTTGCGCGTGGTGCGCTGAAGCAGCCTCACCCCGAGCCGGTCTTCCAGCGCCTGAACGTGATTGCTCACCATGGTGGTCGACATGTTGAGCTTGCGGGCTGCTGCAGAGAAGCCGCCGGTCTCGGCCACCCGGCTGAAGACTTCGAGGCTGGTCAATCGGTCCATGAAGGCTGATTATCCGCTCCTGATCGATAATCGCAAGGAATTCCCTCGGATTATCCATCAGATCATCTCGCGTGCGGCATGGCGCATGCGTTAGCAGCAATCGCTCGACAGACACGGCAATCGCTCTGGGGCAGTCGCACCTCCGGTTCGGTAGACCAAACGCCATGGCGAGGCCCGGACTATCCACTCTCGGCGGATAATCCTTCCGGTATTTCGCCGATTATCACTCGAACTGGGAAGACCGATAGTCTCGGCCAGCCGATAGGAGACTGCCATGTCCGAGATGCCGCGCACCGAAAACTTCCAGCAAGCGACTGAAATAACTCAAGATTACCCCAAGACACCGCCGCGCGGCCCGGCTCGGAGTATGGTCCGGCGTACGGCGTTGGTGCTCGCGCTCCTCGCGGGCACGGCAACGATTGTCTATTGGGGACACGACTATTGGACCGTCGGCCGCTACCTGGAGACAACCGACGACGCCTATGTGAAGGCCGACTCCACGATCGTCGCGCCAAAAGTCTCGGGCTACATCGCGAAGGTGCTGGTCAGCGACAACGAAAGGGTCAAAGCGGGCCAGGTGCTGGCGAGGATCGATGACCGCGACTTCAAGGCGGCGCTCGACCAGGCCGACGCCGATGTCGCTGCGGCGGAAGCGTCGGTGCGCAACCTCGACGCCCAGCTCGAACTCCAGCAACCGATCATCGAGCAGAGCACGGCCGATGTCACTGCTGCCGACGCCAATCTGAAATTTGCGCAGGAGGAGCGCGCCCGCTACGACGACCTCATGAAGTCGGGCTCCGGCACGATCCAGCGCGCACAGCAGACCGACGCGGCGCTACGCGCCAGCAACGCGCAATTGCAGCACGCGAAGTCGGGCCTCGTGGCCGCGCGACGCAAGATCGACGTGCTCACCACCCAGCGCGCACAGGCCACAGCCCAGCTCGAACACGCGCGCGCGGTCGCGGAGCAGGCGACGCTGAATCTCTCCTACACCGAGATCACCGCACCCGTCGACGGCACGGTCGGCGCCCGCTCACTGCGCGTGGGACAGTTCGTGCAGGCCGGCACGCAATTGATGGCGGTGGTGCCACTCGATGCAGTTTATGTGGTGGCGAATTTCAAGGAGACGCAACTCACCCATGTCCGCGCCGGCCAGCCGGTCGAGCTGCACGTCGACAGTTTCCGCAACCAGACCCTGCGCGGCCATGTCGACAGCCTGTCGCCGGCGAGCGGTCTTGAATTCGCACTGCTGCCGCCGGACAACGCCACCGGCAATTTCACCAAGATCGTGCAGCGCGTGCCGGTGAAGATCGTGCTCGACGACCACAGCCTGGCCGGGCTGTTGCGCCCCGGCATGTCCGCGGTGCCGACCGTCGACACCAAACAGGCCGTAATGGCCGAGCGCGAGGCGGCCAGGCGCCTCGCCGACAATGCGACGCGACCCAACGGAGGCTGAGGCCAGAACGGCCGGCAGCATTATCAAGTCCTGCCGGACGATCCTTCCCACGCTTCCTCGATTATTGAAACCATCCGCCTGATGCATCCTGTCTCCGTATCCGAGACGAGGCCTTCCATGAGCACGCTCCAACCCACCCTGAACGCCGCTTCCGTCGCCAGCATGCCCGCTCCGGCCGCACCCGCCACGCCGGCGGTTTCCACCAAGACCTGGATTGCCGTGATCGGCGCGACGCTCGGCGCCTTCATGGCGGTGCTGAACATCCAGATCGTCAATGCCTCGCTCGCCGACATCCAGGGCGCGATCGGCGCCGGCATCGACGACGGCGGCTGGATCTCGACCTCTTATCTGATCGCGGAGATCGTGGTGATCCCGCTGTCCGCCTGGCTCGCGCAGGTGTTCTCGATCCGCATCTATCTCCTCACCAACGCGGTCCTGTTCCTGGTCCTGTCGGCCGCCTGTGCGCTGGCGCAGGACCTGCCGCAGATGATCGTGCTGCGGGCGGTGCAAGGTTTTACCGGCGGCGTGCTGATTCCGATGGCATTCACGCTCATCATCACATTGCTGCCGCGCGGAAAACAGCCGGTCGGCCTTGCGCTGTTCGCGCTGTCGGCGACGTTCGCGCCCGCGATCGGCCCGACCATCGGCGGCTATCTCACCGAGAATTTTGGCTGGCAGTACATCTTCTATGTCAACCTCGTGCCCGGCACGATCATGGTCGGCATGCTCTGGTACGCACTCGACGCCAAGCCAATGAGACTTTCGCTGCTGCGCGAGGGCGACTGGGCCGGCATCATCACGATGGCGATCGGCCTGTCGGCGCTTCAAACGGTACTGGAAGAAGGCAACAAGGACGACTGGTTCGGCTCGCCCTTCATCGTCAAGCTGTCTGTCATCGCGGCCGTTGCGCTGACCGCCTTCCTGATCATCGAGCTCACGGTGAAGAAGCCGCTTCTGAACCTGCGCCTGCTGGTCCGCCGCAATTTCGGCTTCGGTATGCTCGCGAATTTCCTGCTCGGCGTCGCGCTGTACGGTTCGGTGTTCATTCTGCCGCAATATCTGGCTCGCATCCAGGGCTACAATGCCGAGCAGATCGGCATGGTTCTGGCCTGGACGGGACTGCCGCAGCTCCTTCTGATCCCCCTGGTGCCGCGCCTGATGCAGAAGTTCGATGCGCGGATCATCATTGGGGCCGGATTCGTCCTGTTCGCGGCCTCCAACTTCATGAACATTTACATGACCAGCAACTATGCCGCCGATCAGTTGCTCTGGCCCAACGTAGTCCGCGCGATTGGGCAAGCCTTGGTACTCGCGCCGCTGTCGGCGGTCGCAACCGCGGGCATCGAGCCGGAGAATGCGGGCTCGGCCTCCGGCCTGTTCAACATGATGCGCAATCTCGGTGGCGCCGTCGGCATCGCGCTGTTGCAGACGCTGCTGACCAAGCGCGAGCAGTATCACTCCAACGTGCTGATGCAGTCAGTCTCGGTGTTCGAGCAGGCGACGCGGACGCGGCTGGAACAGCTCACCCAATACTTCGTCAATCACGGCATCCTCGACCGTGCGGACGCGTCGCATCGTGCTTATGTTGCGATCGGCCATATCGTGCAGAAGCAGGCCTATATCCTCGCCTTCAGCGACACCTTCTATCTGCTCGGCATGGCACTCATCGTTGCACTGATCGCCACCCTCTTCCTCAAGAAGGCCGGCCATGCCTCGGCCGGCGGCGCCCACTGACGTCAACCCAGCAAGCAAGGAGAACCCATGAAACCCCGCATGAATTTCTACCAGGCCGCACCCGACACGATGAAGGCGCTGATGGCGCTGGAAGAGCAGATCCAGTCGACGGGCCTTGAGAAATCGCTGATCGAGCTCGTCAAGATCCGCGCGTCGCAGATCAACGGCTGTGCCTTCTGCATCAACATGCACACCGAGGACGCCCGCAAGCGCGGCGAGACCGAGCAGCGCATCTATCTGCTCAACGCCTGGCGCGAATCCCCGCTCTATACCGATCGCGAGCGCGCCGCGCTGGCCTGGACCGAGTCGGTGACGCTGATCTCCGAGACGCACGCGCCTGATGACGTCTACGAACAGGTCCGCGCGCAATTCTCCGATGCGGAGACGGTGAACCTGACCATGCTGATCGGCGCCATCAATGCCTGGAACAGAATCGCGATCGCGTTCCGGGCGATTCACCCGGTGAAAGTGAAGGCGTCGGTGGCGTGAGGCCTTCTCAACTGCCATGCCCCGCCAAGGCGGGGCATCCAGTACGCCGCAGCTTCTCGGTTCAAGCAGTCCTGTCACGGCGTACTGGATCGCCCGGTCAAGCCGTGCGACGACAGAGGGGTGTACGGCTTATACCGCCGTCGCCTTGGCGAACTCCACGTAGATCTCGCGCAGCCGCGTCGCCATCGGGCCGGGCTTGCCGTCGCCGACCTTCTTGCCGTCGATCGCAACCACCGGCTGGACGAACAGCGACGCCGAGGTGGCAAAGGCTTCCTTGGCGGCGAGCGCCTCGGCGACCGTGAAGGAACGCTCCTCGACGCGGAGCTGGCGCTCTTCCGCAAGCGCCACCACCGCCTTGCGCGTGCAGCCCGGCAGGATCGCGTTGGAGTTCTTGCGAGTTACGATGACGTCGTCCTGGGTCAGGATGAACGCCGACGACGAGCCGCCTTCGGTGACGTAGCCGTCCTCCAGCATCCAGGCTTCGCCCGCACCGGCTTCCGCCGCGGCCTGTTTCGCCAGCACCTGCGCCAGCAGCGCCACACTCTTGACGTCGCGACGCTCCCAGCGAATGTCGGGCACGGTGATGACGTTGATGCCAGTCTTGGCCGAGGCGGCGTTGATGATGTCCTTCTCCGACGTGAACATCACCAGGCTCGACTTGACGTCGCCCTTGGGGAAGGCGAAGTCGCGGCCCTTGTCGGCACCACGCGTCACCTGGAGATAGACGAGGCCGTTCTCGACCTTGTTGCGCGCAATCAGCTCCTTCTGGAGCTCGGTGATGCGCTCGACCGTCTCGGGCAGCTTCAGCTGGATCTCGCCGACCGAGCGCTCCAGCCGCGTCAGATGCGAGGCGTTGTCGATCAGCTTTCCGTCGAGCACGGCCGAGACCTCGTAGATGCCGTCGGCGAACAGAAAACCGCGATCGAGAACCGAAATTTTGGCGTCCGAGAGCGGGACAAATGAGCCGTTGACATAGGCGATCGAGTCCAAGGCAGGTCTCCTGGCGGGACGAGGGAATTGGCGCGGTTATACGGGAAGTGGGGGCGCCAATCACCCCTCTATTGTCATTCCGGGGCATTCGCATAGCGAATGAGCCCGGAATCCATAACCACCATCGTGAGTATGGATCCTCAGATGCGCGATTGCGCATCATGGCTCGCGGGTTCGCGCGCCCCGGGATGACGGTAGAGATTAATGCGACAGAATCTTCGACAAGAACTTCTGCGCGCGGTCGCTGCGGGGCTTGCCGAAGAAGTCGTCTTTCGGGGCGTCCTCGACGATCTCGCCGCGGTCCATGAAGATGACGCGGTTGGCGACCTTGCGGGCAAAGCCCATTTCGTGGGTGACGACCATCATGGTCATGCCCTCATGGGCGAGGTCCACCATGACGTCGAGTACCTCGCTCACCATTTCGGGGTCGAGCGCCGAGGTCGGCTCGTCGAACAGCATGACAATGGGGTCCATAGCGAGCGCGCGGGCGATCGCCACGCGCTGCTGCTGGCCGCCGGACAATTGCGCGGGAAACTTCTGCGCCTGTTCCTTCAGGCCGACGCGCTCCAGCAGCTGCATGCCTTTCGCCATCGCCTTGTCGCGCGACCGGTCGAGCACCTTTTGCTGGGCGAGGCAGAGATTGTCGATGATCTTCAGATGCGGAAACAGCTCGAAGTGCTGAAACACCATGCCGACCCGCGAGCGCAGCTTCGGCAGATTGGTCTTGGGGTCGTTGACCTTGGTGCCATCGACGCTGATGTCGCCCTTCTGGAACGGCTCCAGCGCGTTGACGCATTTGATCAGCGTCGACTTGCCTGATCCCGACGGACCGCAGACCACGACCACCTCACCCTTGGTGACGCTGGTGGTGCAGTCGGTCAGCACCTGGAAGGTCGGGCTGTACCATTTGTCGACGTGGCTAATCTCGATCATGACAGACTCTATCGAATGATGGCGATGCGCGCCTGGAGGCGGCGAACGCCGAAGGACGCGACACAGGAGATGGTGAAGTAGACGATTGCTGCGAACAGATACATTTCGACCAGACGGCCGTCGCGCTGCGCGACCTTGCTCGCCGCGCCGAGGAAATCCGTGATCGACAACACGTAGACCAGCGAGGTGTCCTGGAACAGCACGATGGTCTGCGTGATCAGGACCGGCAGCATGTTGCGGAAGGCCTGCGGCAGCACGACGTAGCGCATGGTCTGGGCGTAGGTCAGGCCGAGTGCGTTGGCTGCGGCCGGCTGGCCGCGCGAAATCGACTGGATGCCGGCACGCATGATCTCGGAGAAGTACGCGGCCTCGAACATGATGAAGGTGATGAGCGAGGACGCAAACGCGCCGACGCTGATCGGCCGCGACGCGCCCGTCAGCCACTGCCCGATATAGGGCACCAGGAAGTAGAACCAGAAGATCACCAGCACCAGCGGTAGCGAGCGCATGAAGTCGACGTAGACGCCGGCGATGCGGCCCAGGATCTTGAAGCCCGAGAGCCGCATCAGCGCGATTGCCGTGCCGAAGATCAGGCCGCCGAGCGCGGAAAGCGCCGTCAACGTCACCGTGAACGTCATGCCCTCATAGAACAGATAGGGCAGCGCGCGGCGGATGACCTCGAAATCGAAATTGCTGAACATGGCGCTATTTCCCCGTGATGTAGCCGGGGATCGCGACGTAGCGCTCGAGGAAGCGCATTGCGGTCACGACGACGGCGTTGACGAGGAGATAAAGGAGGGTCGCGGCGGTAAAGGCCTCGAACACCTGGAACGAGAATTCCTGCATCGAGCGCGCCTGTCCGGTTAGCTCGAGCAAACCGATGGTGATGGCCACGGCCGTGTTCTTGAGGGTGTTGAGGAACTCGGACGTCAGCGGCGGCAGGATAATGCGGAAGGCCATCGGCAACAGAATGTAGCGGTAGGCCTGGATTGTCGTCAGGCCGAGAGCAGTGGCCGCCATCTTCTGCCCGCGCGGCAGCGAACCGATGCCGGCCTGCAATTGCACCGCGACGCGCGCCGACATGAAGAAGCCGATGCCGATCGCCGCCGTCCAGAACGGCGCATTCGGCAGCTGCTTCAGCCAGAGGCCGGCAGCTTTCGGCAGCAGTTCCGGCAGCACGAAGAACCACAGAAAGAGCTGTACCAGCAGCGGCATGTTGCGGAAGAATTCGACATAAGCAAAACCGAACCAGTACGCCCCCTTCGACGGCAGCGTGCGCATCACGCCGACGAGCGAGCCGGTGATCAGCGCGATGATCCACGCGAGCGCACCCGTCTTGAGGGTCAGCACCAGTCCCGTCAGCAGCATGTCGAGATAGGTGCCGGTCCCCATCGGGTTCGGCTCGAAAAAGATTCCCCAGTTCCAGTGGTAACTCACGTGTCCCCCGCGCGAACGCGCCAGTCATGGATGTCCCGGCGCCTATGCAAATGTCCGGCCACTCCCTCCAGAATGGCCGGAATATGCTGCCTCTCCCCGCAAGCGGGGAGAGGCGAACAACTCAGCTTACTTATAATCGTCCGGGTTTGGCGAGTCCGTGGGCTTGGCGAACTCGTTCTTCAGCTCGGCCGAGATCGGGGTGTTGAGGTTCAGACCCTTCGGCGCGATCTTCTGGGTGAACCACTTGTTGTAGATCTTCTCGCCCTCGCCGGAGGTGTAGAGCGCGGCGGTCGCAGCATCGACCACCTTCTTGAACGGCGCATCGTCCTTGCGCAGCATGATGCCGTACGGCTCGGGCTTGGAGAACGCGTCCTTGGAGATGACATAGTCGTCCGGCGACTTCGAGCCGGCAACGAGACTCGCGAGCAGGATGTCGTCCATCACGAAGGCTACGGCGCGGTCGGTCTCGACCATCAGGAAGGATTCGGCATGGTCCTTGGCCGGAATGATGTTGGCGCCGAGGCCTTTCGCGACATTGGCCTCGGTGAGCTGCTTGATGTTGGTGGTGCCGGCGGTGGAGACCACCGTCTTGCCCTTGAGATCGTCGATCGACTTCAGGCCGCTCGACTTCTTGAAGACGTAGCGGCTGGCGGTCAGGTAGTGGGTGTTGGTGAAGGCGACCTGCTTCTGGCGCTCGGCGTTGTTGGTGGTCGAGCCGCATTCGAGGTCGATGGTGCCGTTGGCCATCAGCGGAATACGCGTCGCCGAGGTGACGGGGTTGAGCTTGACCTCGAGCTTGTCGAGCTTGAGCTCCTTCTTCACGGCGTCGACGATCTTGTAGCAGATGTCCATCGCGAACCCGATGGGCTTCTGGTTGTCGTCGAGATAGGAGAACGGGATCGAGGAGTCGCGGAAGCCCAGCGTGATGGCGCCGGTGTCCTTGATGTTCTTGAGCGTGCCGGTCAGCTCCTCGGCCCCGGCCTGGCTGACAGCGAAGGTCGCGGCGAGCGCGAGGCCGATGCTACGGAAATGTTTCACTTTTTGGTCCCCTCTCAGGATGATGCCGGCGGGATGCAAGCACAAAACAAGCCGGAATAGAATGTGACTTTCGACTGGATCGCGGCTCAGGTTAACGGCTCAGGTTAGCGGGCTTGTTAGTGGTCTTTGTTAGCGGTCCTGGCAATTCCCCGAGATCCCAGAACAGCCCGGCCATCACCGTCAAGGCCTCTTCGGTCAATGGCAGCAGGATGTGCTCATTGGGCGCATGCTGGGAGCAGCCGGGATAGGAGTGCGGCACCCAGATCGTCGGCAGGCCCAGGATCTCGGAGAACACGTCGTTGGGCAACGAGCCGCCGAAATTCGGCAGCACCGCCGGCACCTTGCCGGTGGTCTGGCGCACCGAATCCGCCGCCCACTGGATCCAGGGGCTGTCGAAATCCGTGCGCGAGGCGGCAAAGCTCTGCGCCGCCCGGACCTCGACCATCGGAAAGCCCTTTGCAACCAAATGGGCGCGGACGGCGTCGATGAGGCCGTCGATCTTCGTGCCGACCACGAAACGCAGTTGCAGCACGGCATTGGCGTGGCCGGGAATGGCGTTGGCCGGCTTCTCGATATTGCCCGACGACATCGCCAGCACTTCGAGCGTGTTCCAGGCGTAAAGCCGTTCGGCCGCCGACAATCCCTCTTCGCCCCAGTTCTCGGCCAACGTCGGCTCGTCCTCGGTCGGCACCACCTGCACGTCGGCAAGATAGCTGCGGATCTGGTTGGTGAGCCGGGGCGGCTTCAGCGCATCGAGCTGAAGGCGGCCGTGGCCGTCGACCAGCGTCGAGATCGCGTTGGCCAGAATGATGGCGGGGTTGGCGAGCACGCCGCCCCAATTGCCGGAATGATGCCCGCCGTCGCGGAGGTTCACATCGAGATGAATGCGGATGCCGCCGCGGCAGCCGAGGAACAGGGTCGGACGGTCGGCGGACAGGCGCGGCCCGTCCGAGGCCATGAACAGATCGGCCTTGAGCGCGTCGCGATTGAGATCACAGACCTTGCCAAGATCAGGCGAGCCGATCTCCTCGCCCATCTCGACGATGAACTTGGCGTTGAAGCCGAGCTTGCCGCCGCGGGCCTCGCGCACCGCGCGGAGTGCAGCCATGTTGATGCTGTGCTGGCCCTTGTTGTCGGCGGTGCCGCGACCGTAGAGACGCGTGCCCGCAACCGTCGTGCGCCAGGGATCGCGGCCGTCGCGCCACTCGCCCTCCATGCCGTCGACGACGTCGCCATGGCCGTAGATCAGCACGGTCGGCGCCGTCTCGCTCTCGTGATGCTCGGCGAACAGGAACGGCGCCTTGCCGCTGGGAGATTCGACCATGCGGCTTTCGAAATCGAGCGTGGCGAAAGCCGGCACCATCTCCTGTTCCAGATAGGCGCGCAGCTCGACGCTCCGGTTCGGATTCTGGCTCTCGGTCCGGTAGGCGACGCGGCGATCGAGTTCGGTGAGGAACGCGCCGGATTTGAAATCGTCACGGGCGCGGGCGATGGCATCGGCTCTGGTCATTATTTTCTTTTTTTTGGGTTGCGAGACGAAGGAGCATACCCGAAATGGGCAGGCCTCCGAAAGTGGCGGGGACTTCGATAGTCTTGTAGTTCGCTTGGGATTTCGTTCTTGCTCTCTTGAGATTGGCTTGCCAAGCGCGGTAGCGCCGCTGATTTTGGCCTTGCCAAGCTCGCGTTATATGCAAGAACTTCGCCAAGTTGGGGCGCACATCTATCATTCGAAGGGCGCCCGGTACAGGGCGCCGGGGGACCAGCATGGCCAAGCAGATCAGGCTCAACGCATTTGCGATGAATTGCGTCGCGCACCAGTCACCGGGCCTGTGGACCCATCCGCGCGACCGCACCGCCGAATATAACCGCCTGCCCTACTGGATCGATCTTGCCAAAACGCTGGAGCGCGGCCGTTTCGATGGTCTGTTCCTGGCCGACGTGCTCGGCGTCTACGACGTCTATGGCAACAGCCCTGACGCGGCCCTGCGCAACGCGGCGCAGACGCCGTCGAACGAACCGCTGCTGCTGCTCTCGGCGATGGCAGCGGTAACCCAGAATCTCGGCTTCGGCGTCACCAGCAATCTCTCCTTCGAGCCGCCCTATCCGTTCGCGCGGCGGATGTCGACGCTCGATCATCTCACCGAGGGACGGATCGGCTGGAACGTCGTCACCGGCTATCTCGACAGCGCCGCGCGCGGCGCCGGCAAGGACAAGCAAACCGGCCATGACGACCGCTACGAGATCGCGGACGAATATATGGACGTCGTCTACAAGCTCTGGGAAGGGAGCTGGGAGGACGACGCCGTGCTGCGCGACCGCAAGCGCGGCATCTTCACCGATCCCACAAAAGTCCATCGCGTCAACCATGACGGCGCGCACTACCGCATCAACAACACCATCCACCTCAGCGAGCCGTCGCCGCAGCGGACGCCCGTGCTGTACCAGGCCGGCACCTCGCCGCGCGGCCGGCAGTTCGCGGCGAAGCATGCCGAATGCGTGTTCATGTCCGGGCCATCGGCCAACGTGATCGCGCCGCGCGTGTCAGCGATCCGTCAGGAGGCCGCCGCGTTCGGCCGCAATCCGGCGGAAATCCTGATGTTCTCGATGATGACGATCATCCTCGGCCGGACCGAGGCCGAGGCGAACGAAAAATATGCCGACTATCGCCGCCACATCAGCCCGGAGGGCGCGCTGGCGCTGATGTCGGGATGGACCGGCGTCGACTTCTCCGGCTACGACCTCGACCAGCAGGTGCGTCACGTCCAGAACGACGCCGGCCGCAGCGCAATGGACAACGTCACCCGCGCCGATCCCGATCGGGTCTGGACCGTGCGCGACGTCATCGAGCACGTCGGCGTCGGCGGTGCCGGTCCCGTCGTGGTCGGCACGCCGGAGATGGTCGCGGACAAGATCGAGGCGTGGTTCGAGGCGACCGATGTCGACGGCCTCAATGTCGCCTTCGCGATCTCACCCGGCGATTTCGAGGACATCGCCGACATGCTGGTGCCGGAACTGACGCGACGTGGGCGGTACAAGCCGGAGTACGCGCAGGGCACACTGCGGGAGAAGCTGTTCGGTGAAGGACGTGCGCGGCTCGGCGCACCGCATCCGGCGGCGGGGTATCGGGTGGGAAGGAAGGGGTAGCGCCCCTAGGTACGCTGTCATGCCCCGGCTTGACCGGGACATCCAGTACGCCGCAGCGTCTCGACTCAATCTCCGCCGCCTCTGGAATACTGGATCACCCGCCTTCGCGGGTGACGACGACTGAGAATGTGGCGGGCACCAGTGTCGCAAGTGACGCTGCCCTACACCTTCCCGTCCACCATCACCTCGATCAGCTTCGTGCCCGGCCGATTGAATGCCGACGACAGCGTCGCCTTCAGCTCGCGCGGATCGCTCACCTTGATCGCCTCACAGCCGAGCGCTTTCGCGATGCCGGCGAAATCGACCGGCGGATCGACGAAATCCATGCCGACGTAATTGTCGTCGCCATGGAAGGCGAGCAGGCGCTGCTTGATGATGCGGTAGCCGCCATTGTTGGCAATGACCACGTTGAGCGGCAGCTTGTGATGCGCCGCGGTCCACAGCGATTGGATCGAATACATCGCGCTGCCGTCGCCGGAGAAGCAGACCACGGGGCGATCGGGATTGGCGATGCTGGCGCCGACGGAGGCCGGCAGGCCCCAGCCGATGCCGCCGGAGGCAAGGCCGTGATAGCCGAAGCGGTCGCGGTGCGCGCGCAAGGCCGTGATCTGACGGCTGGAGGTGAGGCCTTCGTCGACCAGGATGGCATTGGCGGGCATGGCCTCGACCATCTGCAGCACCAGCCAGTCTGGATCGATGGGGCTACGGGCTCCGGCCTTGCCGATCTGCTCGACCAGCGCGGTGCGCCGCGCACTCCAGTTCTTCGGCGCGAGCTCGGCGAGGCGTTGCTTCGCGCGTTGCGCCAGGGCCGCGCCGCCCATCTCCTTCAGGACGGGGATCAGCGCGCGCAGCGTTTCCTTCAAATCCGCCTTCAGCGCGATCTCGGCGCCGTAGTTCTTGGCGATCTCCCAATCGGCCAGGCCGATCTGCACGATGCCGAGGCCATCCGGCAGCGCGTCGACCTCGCTATAGACCGACATCCGCAGCGGATCTCCGCCGAGCGCGATCAGAAGATCGTAAGGCGCCAGCGTATCGCGCGCGACCTTTTGCACGCGTGCCAGCGTGCCGACGAAGCTCGGGCTCTCCGACAGGAAATGCGAGCCGTAGGGCGTCGAGGACTGATAGGCAGCCGCACCGAGCACCTCGGCGAGCTCGGCGGCCTCCATGAGCGCATCGCTCTTGACGACTTCGTCCATGGTGACGATCACGGGACGCTCGGCCTTCAGCAGACGCGCGGCGAACGCCTTTAGTGCCTCGTCCGATGGCCTTGTGCGAGCGTCGATGCGGGTGGAGCGGCCGAGATCGATCCCGGCCTCGCTGTTGAGGATGTCGCCGGGCAACGAAATGAATACCGGCCCGGTCGGCGGCGTGGTCGCGACTTTTGCGGCACGGCGCACGATGCGCGGCAGATCCTCGAGCCGCGTCACCTCGACCGCCCATTTCACCAGCGGCTCGGCCATGCGCACCAGCGGGCCGTAGAGCACCGGCTCCATCAGGCCGTGGCCCTGCTCCTGCTGGCCCGCGGTGAGGATCATCGGCGTGCCCGTGAACTGGGCGTTGTAGAGCGAACCCATCGCGTTGCCGAGGCCGGGCGCGACATGGACATTGCAGGCGACGAGCTTTCCGGAGGCGCGGCTATAGCCATCCGCGATGGCCACCACCAGGCTCTCCTGCATCGCCATCACGTAGGTGAGGTCGGGATGGTCCTTCAGCGCGTGCATGATCGGCAGCTCGGTGGTGCCGGGATTGCCGAACAGGTGCGTGATGCCCTCGTCCTTGAGCAGCGCGAGGAAGGCGGAGCGGCCGGTGATCTTGTTCTTCATGTTTCCTCCAGAAGCGGACGTTGCCGCAAGGCAGGGGACATGATGGCCGAAGTCGGCGGATGCGCGCAAGGAAGCGCGCTCATGGCTGCGTTGCGTGGGCGCGCGGCGTCACATCTCCTCGCGCCCCAGCTCGAACGGATCCTCGCCGCTTGCCCGCTTCTTCTTTTTCGAGCGCTGCCACACCACACCGGGAAAGCCTTCCAGCGGCACCAGTGGCTCGCCGGTATAGGCCCATTCCTGCAGCTCCTCGATCGCGATGTGATAGAGCGGCTGGCGGCCGGTTCGCTCGCTGAACAACGCGCGGGGAATGTTGACCATGTGCGGCCCGCGCGGGCGCTCGTACGTGATCGGCGTGCCGCAATGCGCGCAGAAGCTGCGCGCGGTCTTCGTTGTCTTGTCCTCGTAGCGGGTCAGCGCCGTCTTGCCTGCGGTGATGCGAAACCGCTTCTTCCAGCTTCCGACATAGGTCGCATAGGCCGCACCGTGAGCGCGGCGGCTGGCGGCGGAGTGATCGTGCCAGGCCCAGCGTGCGGGGACGTCGATCTCGAAGGTGACCTTGCCGCAGAGGCATTGGCCGGTGGCAATACCTGCGGCGGCTGCGGCTTTAGCCATGGTGCTTCCCTCATTGTCATTACGAGCGCAGCGAAGCCATCGAGACTGTCTCTGCGGAAAGATCCTGGATTGCTTTGCCGCGCTCGCAATGACGAGATTGGGGCACCTGCATCACTCTTTCAATGGGCCCTCGCGGGCACGCCTTCGCGTTCTCGCGGCGCGTTTCGCCCGAGCTTTACGGTTTCGTTCGCGCTCTCTGAAGCCAAAGGGCGCAGGGAAGGCCGGGCGCCGGCGGCACCCGTTGGTCCGTGCGCTACAAGCGTGCACACGGGGTGGACCGATGGGGTGGCCGATCGCCCGGCCTTCCCTGCGCGGATGGTTTTAACGGTGTCCTTCGTGCTCTCCCCGGGGAGCGATGCACTATTGCCCCCGTCGCCCCGCCGATGGCTGATGCGCGCGCCCGGTCGGGCCACCACATCACCGCGAGGCTTGACGCACAGACCCCGGGCGTCAGGACCACACGACTTCTCCGTCCGCGGACGGTCCCGCCTGATCGTCGAGGGCTCGCGTGTGCTCACCCCTGACAACCGACAAGCCCGCTCTACAGCGCCGTGTCGTACCGCGTCGCGCGAGGACTCACGGTTGCCCGCCCTGTCATCACGCTGCCCGCGCCGACGCTGCCGCGTCCACCGCCACCCGGCCCGCATGTCGTGACGATCGCGAACGCCCCTTTGGCAGGGCCAGGATGAGGGCTGTATGCCACAAATCCGAAATTCGGAAAAGTGAAATGTTTTTGCGCAGAGGGCTTGACGGGGTGTTTTGCCCGACGCCTCGCGCGCGGCGAGAGGGCTTGGGGCCCGCGGCCACATCGTCACTGCGAGCGCAGCGGAAGCAAATCCAGACTGTCTCTGCGGAAGTATTGCCGGGCTACGGAGAAACCTACGCCGGCGTCAGCTCGTCATACACCGGATAGTCCGTATATCCTTTCTCCTCGCCGCCGTAGAATGTCGCACGGTTATAGGGCGTGACCGGGTAATCGTGCTGCAGGCGGCGCGGCAGATCGGGGTTGGAGATGAAGACGCGGCCGAACGCGATGATGTCGGCATGCCCCTCCGCGATCGCGGCGTTCGCCGTCTCGCCGGTAAATCCGCCGGCGGTCATCAGCACGCCGCTATAGAGCGGGCGGAACAGCAGCATCGCCGAGGGCACGTTCTGCCAGTTGACTTCGGCACGCCCGGACCCGCTGGAGCGCGGCTCGATGAAATGCAGATAGGCCAGGCCGAGCTTGTCGAGCGCCTTCACCACATGCGTGTAAAGCGGCATCGGATCGGGCTCGCCGGAATCATTGGCGATGCCGTGGGGCGACAGCCGCACGCCGACGCGGCCCGCGCCCCAGACGTCGATCGCGGCCTGCGTCACCTCGAGCAGAAGCCGCGCGCGATTTTCGATCGATCCGCCATATTGATCGGTGCGCTGGTTGCTGCGCGATTGCAGGAATTGCTCGAGCAGATAGCCGTTGGCGCCGTGAATCTCGACGCCGTCGAAACCGGCGGCCAGCGCATTCTTCGCGCCCTGCCGGAAGGCCTCGACGATGCCCTTGACCTCGTCCGTCTCCAGCGCGCGCGGCGTCTCATAGTCGGAGATCTTGCCGTCGGCGGTCATCGCCTTCAAGCCCTCGCCCTTGATCGGGATCGCCGAGGCCGAGACCGGCAGCTCCCCGCCGTGGAAGGAGGAATGCGAGACGCGGCCGACATGCCAGAGCTGGAGAAAGATGATGCCGCCCCTGGCATGCACGGCGTCGACAACCTTGCGCCAGCCCGCGATCTGCGTCTCCGAATAGATGCCTGGCGTCGCCGGATTACCGCGGCCGTGCGACAGCACGGGGGATGCTTCGGCGATCAGTAGACCGCCTGGCGTCGCGCGCTGGCCGTAATATTCGGCGTTGAGCGGTCGCGGCGAAAAGCTTTCGCGTTCGGCGCGCATGCGCGTCAACGGCGCCATCGCGACGCGATGCGCGAGCTTGTACGGACCGATCTGCAACGGTCTAAACAACGCCTCGAATTTCATGTGGGCCCCGAATGGCTAAGGAAGGATGCGTATCATATAGCGAGGGGCGGCCACCGGAAAAGGCGCCACCCCTACAAAAGCAGATATTCCCTCTCGCGGAACGCAGGAGAGAACGGGTGTTACGCCGTCTTGATCCAAACGGCCTTCACGTTGAGATATTCCTCGACGTGCTGCTTGCCGGACTCGCGGCCGTAGCCGCTCATCTTGTAGCCGCCGAAGGGCACCGCCGGGTCCATCGCCTGATAGCAGTTCACCCACACCGAGCCGGCGCGCAGGCTCTTCGCGACCGCATGCGCCTTGCTGACGTCGCGCGTCCACAGGCCCGAGCCGAGACCGAACGTGGTGGCGTTGGCCCGCTTGACCAGCTCGTCCATGTCCTTGAACGCGATCGCGGAGATGACCGGACCAAATATTTCCTCCTGCGCGATCCGCATATTGTCCTGGACGCCCGCGAACACCGTCGGCGAGACGAAGAAGCCCTTTGACAGCGCGCCTTCGGTGACGCGGCCGCCGCCGGCGAGCGCCCGCGCGCCTTCCTTCTGGCCGATGTCGAGATAGCTGGTGACGCGCTCGAGCTGCTGCTCGGACACCAGCGGTCCGATCTGGGTGTTGGGATCGAGACCGTTGCCCACTTGCAGCTTCTTGCCGAACTCGGCGACGCGGCCGACGAACTCCTCATAGATCGACTGCTCGACGAACAGCCGCGTGCCGGCGCTACAGATCTGCCCCGAATTGGCGAACACCGCCATGGCGGCGCCCGGCACGGCGGCATCGAGATCGGCATCCGCGAACACGATGTCCGGCGACTTGCCGCCGAGCTCGAGCGAGACACGCTTGAGGTTGCCGGCCGAGGCACGGATGATCGACTGGCCCGTGACATGCGAGCCGGTGAAGGCAACCTTGTCGACGTCGTGGTGCGAGGCAAGCGCCGCGCCCGCCGTCTCGCCATAGCCGGGAACCACGTTGATGACGCCGGGCGGAACGCCCGCTTCCATCGCGAGCTCGGCGATGCGCAGCGAAGTCAGCGGCGCTTCTTCGGCGGGCTTGAGCACGACGGTGCAGCCGGTCGCGATCGCCGGACCGATTTTCCAGATCGTCGCAGTCAGAGGACCGTTCCAGGGAATGATGGCGCCGACGACGCCGATCGGCTCCTTCAGCGTGTAGGAGAAGATCTCGCCGGGCAGCGAGTTCTCGATGGTCTCGCCGTGGATCGCGGTGGTCTGCCCGGCATAATAGCGCAGCATGCCGACGGCGCGCAGGCGATAGGCGCGGGTACGGCTGAGCGGCGCGCCCATGTCGAGCGTGTCAAGCTGCGACAATTCGTCGAAATTCTTCTCGACGAGGTCGGCGAGCTTGAGCAGCAGGTTCTGCCGCTCGAACGGCTTGACCTTGCTCCAGGGCCCTTCGAAGGCGCGGCGAGCGGCAGCGACTGCACGGTCAATATCTTCCTTGTCGCCCTCGGCAACGGTTGCGAGCAGCTCGCCGGTTGCAGGATTGTGGGTCTCGAAGCGCTTGCCGGAGGCAGCATCGACCCACTTCCCGTCGATCAGCATCTGCTTGTAGGACCCGTTGGCGAACGGATGGCGCGTGATCGGAATAGCCTGCGACACAGCCATGGCTGAACTCCCTGTCAAATGATTGATTGCTTCGATCTGGGCGGGATCGTTGGGTCGAAGAGAATACAGCCGCGCCGGAGAAGCGTAAAGGCGGCGTGGAACGAAGACCTCCCATGCCGACTTGTGCAGGGTCGCGCGAGCGCCATGTTATAGTTCGACCGAGCCCCTCCCCCGGAGACGGATCCATGCCGCACCCCGCCATCGTCAAGGACAATGTTGCCGTGATCACCGGTGGCGCGTCCGGCATCGGATTCGCCGCCGCAGCAGCGTTCGCGCGCGCCGGCATGAAAGTGTGCATCGCCGATGTGGATCAGATGCGGCTGGCGGAAGCCGCAACAAAACTCTCATCCGTCACTTCTGCCACACATGTGATGACCTTCGCCGTCGATGTCAGCAAGGCCGAGAGCGTCACGGAACTGGAGCGCGCCGTGCGCGAGCGCCTCGGCGGTCCCGACATCCTCATGAACAATGCGGGCATCCAGCCGGGCAGCACGCTGTTCGGCGAACCCGACAACTGGCAGCGCGTCATCGGCGTCAACATGTGGGGCATCGTCAACGGCTCGCGCATCTTCGCGCCCAACATGATCGCGCGCGGCAGGGCCGGCCTGATCATCAACACTGGTTCGAAGCAGGGCATCACCACGCCGCCCGGCGATCCCGCCTACAACGTCTCCAAGGCGGGGGTGAAGGCTTTTACGGAAGCGCTCCAGCACGAACTGCGCAACACCGGGAATTGCCGCATCACCGCGCATCTGCTGATTCCCGGCTTCGTCTTTACGGGCCTTACCGCGAAGGGCCGCACAGAGAAGCCGGCCGGCGCCTGGACGGCTGAGCAGACCGTGGATTTCATGTTGGCACGGCTGGAGGCCGGTGATTTCTACATCCTGTGCCCGGACAACGACGTGCCGCGCGCACTCGACGAAAAGCGCATGCTGTGGGCCGCCGGCGATATCGTCGAGAACCGCCCGCCGCTGTCACGCTGGCACCCGGATTATGCGGATGCGTTCGCGGAGTTTGTGAAGGGGGATTAGGCTATTTGACCCTCATGGTGAGGAGCGCGGAACGCGCGTCTCGAACCATGCAGGTCCGACTGGGGCCTCAATCCTTCGAGACGCCCGCTTCCAGCGGGCTCCTCAGAGGGTGTGATCTATTCGACGGCTCATCGAGCACTATAGCCGAAAGCCGTCGCAGTGTGATTCTCTGGCGATGGCGGATTCGCAGGAGACCACGATGGCAAGCGATGAATTGTTC
>NZ_JARWCR020000063.1:0-54400 GCF_029846695.2 Bradyrhizobium nivariense
TCTCGTCGACCCAATCATCGAGGCATTCCGGCAACAGCGTCGTCTGCTGGCGATCCGCCCCTTGAACGAAACCCCGCATCACTTCCCCCGCCGATTCAGCAAGGAATCATAGCATCGACGGGGTTTTTACACAGCCTGGGTCAAAAGCTGCCATCAGCTTGTAGCACGACTATGTCCGCTACGGCCGAAAGCGGAAGCTGGGCTGCCGGACGCTGATCAAGGAGGCTGATCCAACTTGTGGGGAACGATAGAGATACCTCGATCATGGCACCTGCTCCGGCATGAAAAAACCCGCGGCGGATTTCTCCGCGCGGGCTCAACGAATTCTCGATAGTGGCATTGTGCCAGTGTTTTGCCCGACGTGTCAAAGCTGAACGGCGCGGCGCTCTGGCATGGCCGCCTTGGTCCGAGACTGGGTGCTCGGCACGAGCTCAGAATTACAAATGATTTCAATGCCCCCGCTACTGTGCATGGGGTTGTTTTCGCACTTTTTGTTTTTGCGGCTTGCCGAAGCGGCGCGCGTCAGCGCCGGCCGCGCGGCGCTTCGGCCTTGGCGGGCGGCTCGGTCTGCGGTCCGCAGCTCGCAGCAGCAAGCGAGCCTTGCGCCTGCGGCATCAGGCCGGGCTCGGCGGCGAGGGCCTTCATCACGATCAGGCCGGTGGTAGTCGGGGAATCGATGATCAGGCGGTCGGCCGCGGTGATCTCCTCGTCCTCGGGCAGCTCGTCGTGCTGCGGCTCGGTCATCAGGTCGAGCTCGATCACCTTCTTGCCGGCCGAGCGGTCGTTGATGGCGTAATAGGCGATCTCGTTGCGGGTGTAGAACGACACCGAGGTGTAGGCCTGGCTGACGGGCACCGTCAGCTTGATCGGTCCGTTCGACAGGTCGTAGCGGCAGATCGCGAGCGCAAAGGCCGGGTCCATGAACGGCATCGGCGAGGTGTTGGGATCGGCGAGGGGAAGCTGCGTGACGCCGTTGAGCTTGGTCATCGGCGTCAGCCGCGAATAGGCGTCCTGCGTCGCGATCCGCGGCAGCGCCAGCACGCTGACGAGATGGACCACGAGGCCCAACACCACGCCGGCAACGATGGTGAACAACAGGCGGATCATGAGCAGCCCGCCGTCGTGATGGTGGGCATCGGCGCATCGCGCTGGGTGCGCGTGGCGACGCCGACCGGGGTGTCGTAGAGCCGCAGCATCAGCGCGTAGCGCTCGATGCCGCCGGTCGGCAGCCAGTTGCCGGCGCGCGAGCGCGAGGCGATGCGGATCTCGAACGAGCCGTCGGACTGCCGCACGATCTCCTGGCTGGTGAAGCCGTAGCGCTGCAGCGAATTGGGGACGAGATGACCCTTGCGGTCGTAGAGCGTCAAGGTCCAGAACCGTGCCGGCGGCGTCACGCCGGAGACCACGACATCGCAGCGGCCGTCGAGCGCCTTCTTCCTGTCGTCGGCGGTTGCGGTGAACGCGACGCCGTCGCCGGTGCCGATCGGCAGCTCGCCGTTGCGCACGATGGTGGCGCGCGAATAGGGATCGACGTCGGCGGTGCCGGTGCGCGGGCGGGCGGTCCAGGGGCCGATGGTCAGCGCGCCGATCTCGGTGCCGCGCGTCGTCGTCATCCAGGTCGCGCCGACGCCCACCACGGTTGCGAGCAGAAGGGCCGTCAATGTGGTCAGGATCAGCCGCACTTGTTTCGATCAGTTCTTGCGCGGGGCGGATGCGTTCGCATTCTCTTCCGCATAGTTCTGCGGGAAGGCGAGCGCGCTCGTGGACGATGCCGGCTTGGCTTGCTGGTCAGTGGCGGCCGATTTGGTCGCGGTCCTGGCCGCGTCATCCAGCAGCTTCTCGACACGCACCAAAACGTCGGCGCTGCGCTTGGTCAGCACGGGCGGCGGACCGGGCTTGGTCTCCAGCACCTTCGGCGCCGCATTGGCCTGCGCGTTGGCGATCCGCTCGGGCGGCAGCTTCTGGCCCATGCCGATGCCGGCGATTTCCCGGACCTCGACGCCCTGATGCGCCGCGACCATGATGTCGTGCCAGGTCTGCGCCGGCAGCGAGCCGCCGGTCATGCGGTTGGTCGGCGAGTAGTCGTCGTTGCCGTACCAGACCGCACAGGTGAAGTTGCCGGTGTAGCCGACGAACCAGGCGTCGCGATAAGCATTCGTCGTGCCGGTCTTGCCCGCGGTCGGAATGCCGTCGAGGGCTGCGCGGCGCGCGGTGCCTTCGCTGACGACGTGGCTCATCATGCCGGCCATGTCGGAAGCCACGGAGGCGGGGATCGCCTGGCGCGGCTTCGGCCCGTCGCGGTCCCAGCGCCAGACCGGATCGCCCGCGCCGGTGCGCACTTCCAGCACGGAATGCGGCGTCACGGCCTTGCCGCGGTTGGGGAAGGTCGCATAGGCGACGGCGTGCTCGAGCACGGTGACTTCGTCCGAGCCGATCGGCAGCGACGGCGTGTCTGGCAGCGGCGCCTTGAGGCCGAAGCGACGGGCGACCTCGACGATCTTGGCGCGGCCGATCTTGGCCGGGTTCGGCGCCTTCGGCTGTTCCTTCTGGCCGATCGCGATCGACAGCTTGACCGGCACCACGTTGATCGAGCGCGTGATCGCCTGCGTCAGCGTCACCGCGCCGGAATAGGAATGGCCATAGTTCTGCGGGCACCAATTGCCGATGCAGACCGGGCCGTCGACCACGATCGAGTTCGGCGTGAAGCCGTTGAGGAGCGCGGTGGTGTAGACGTAAGGCTTGAACGACGAGCCCGGCTGGCGATAGGCGTCGGTGGCGCGGTTGAACTGGCTGGCGCCATAGTCGCGGCCGCCGACCATGGCGCGGATGCCGCCGTCGAGATCGGAGACGACGGTCGCGGCCTGCGTCGCGTGATAGTCGCGGCCGAACTGGCGCAGCTGGTTCTCGACCGCGTCTTCCGCGGCCTTCTGCACATTGGCGTCGATCGCAAGCCGGACCACGAAGACGCGCTCGGTGTAGGATTTCGGGAAGGTGTCGACCAGCTTGCGCATCTCGTCGAAGGCGTAGTCGAGATAATAATTCGGCGAAGCCTCGTAGCGGCGGTCGACCGCGAAGGCGGGATTGCGGCGGGCGCCGAACACCTGGCCCTCGGTCATGAAGCCGGCGTCGACGAGGTTGTCGAGCACGACGTTGGCGCGGGCACGCGCGGCGGGCAGGTTGATGTGAGGCGCGTATTTGGTCGGCGCCTTGAACAGGCCGGCGAGCATCGCGGCTTCGGCAAGCGTCACGTCACGCGCCGACTTGTTGAAGTAGAAATGCGCGGCGCCGTCGACGCCGAAGGTGCCGCCGCCCATATAGGCGCGGTCGAGATAGAGCTTCAAAATCTCGTTCTTGGTCAGGCGCCATTCCAGCCAGACCGCGAGAAAGGCTTCGTTGACCTTGCGCTCGATGGTGCGCTCGTTGCTCAGGAACAGGTTCTTGGCGAGCTGCTGGGTGATCGAGGAGCCGCCCTGGCGGACGCCGCCGGCCTGGGCGTTGGTGACGAGCGCGCGCGCGGTACCGGCGATGTCGATGCCGAAATGCTCGTAGAAGCGGCGGTCCTCGGTCGCAAGCGTCGCCTTGATCAGCACATCCGGAAAATCTTCCAGCGGGATCGAGTCGTTGTGCTTGATGCCGCGGCTGCCGATCGGGTTGCCGTAGCGATCGAGGAAGGACACCGCGAGGTCGGACTTCTTCAGCCAGTCCTCGTCCGCGGTTTCGCGGAAGGCGGGGATCGCGAGCGTCAGCATTACCACCAGCCCGCCGAGGCCGAGGGTCGCAGCTTCCGACAGCGGCTCGATGAACACCCAGCGCTTCCACCGCCCGACATAAAAGCGGTCCATGAAGGTCGAGTAGCGCTCGTAGAGCTCGCGGATGCCCTTGGCCGAGGAGAACAGCGAGGAGTCGATGCGCGCATCGAGGTCCAGGAAGAAATTCCGGACCTTCTGCTTCCAATGCGATGGTATGATCTGGCGCACCTAGAACCCTTGAGGCTTGGTTCGAAAGCGTTCAAGCACCCGGCCGGGGCGGCATCGAGACGTCTTGCGGGAATGTTGCGGCAAACCCAAGGCGCCCGGCTAGCGACCTCAGGGACTTGCTGTTCCTTCTAGCCGAGCGGGGCCTATAAACCAATGGTCACGCTTGCGATTTTGAACAACAGGCCTAATTGACCCCGGTTCATTACGGGCCTCACGCGGGCGTTGCTTGCAGCCCCACGGCCGCACGCCCTAGATGGCACCAACCGTAGCTCTTTCGAACTTTTGTTGAGGCGCATGACCGCAGCTCCCAAACGACCTTCAGGCCAGGAAGGATTCTTCTGGAAAACCAAGACGTTGGAAGAGATGTCGGGGCCCGAATGGGAAAGCCTGTGCGACGGCTGCGGCCGCTGCTGCCTGAACAAGCTCGAGGAAGAGGGCACCGGCGACATCTATTTCACCCATGTCGGCTGCAAACTGCTCGATGGGGCGACCTGCGGCTGTAAGGACTACCCGAATCGTTCGGACAAGGTTCCTGACTGTGTCCGCCTGACGCCGGCCAATGTCCGCACCCTGAACTGGCTGCCGCCGAGCTGCGGCTACAAGCTCGTCGCGGAAGGGCGCGACCTCTATTGGTGGCATCCGCTGGTCTCAGGCGATCCCAACACCGTGCATGAGGCCGGCGTTTCCGTGCGCGGCCGGGTCGAAGGCAGCGAGGTGGAGATTCCGGACGACGAGCTCGAGAACCACATCGTGCAATGGCCGGCGCAACTGCCGAAACGGGCCCGCCTGAAGCGACGTCCGAAGGACTGATCCGGCGGGGGACTCGGATCACGTCTTCGGGATGGCCGTGGGGTGGGATGCACCCATGCGCCGCAGTGCCTGTCCGAGAAGAACTTTGCTGTCTACATTGGGCTGCATAGAACGAATCCTTCGCGGCGTTGCGCCGCCTCATGGCTTCCGATCGAGATGAACAAGTTCGAGCGGCAGAGCAGTTCTGCCGACATCCAGACATTGCCCGACGACATCGCCGAGGAATTGTCCCGCCTTCCGTCCGAGGTCTTGAGCGTCGATGACGCTCCGTTGCTCGTGCCGCCGGCACCGCTGTCACAGGACGAGGTCCGCACCATCGTCATCAGCCTGATGCTGACGATGTTTTTGGCCGCGCTCGACCAGACCATCGTCGCCACCGCGCTGCCGACCATCGGGCGCCAGTTCCACGACGTTTCCAATCTCTCCTGGGTCATCACGGCCTATCTGCTCGCCTCGACCGCGGTTGCGCCGGTGTTCGGAACGCTGAGCGATATCTACGGCCGCCGCGTCATGATCATCATCTCGCTCAGCCTGTTCGTCGCGGGCTCGGTGCTGTGCGCGATCGCCCCGAACCTGCCGATGCTGATTCTTGCACGCGGTCTTCAGGGACTGGGTGGCGGCGGCATCATGCCGGTGGTGCAGACCGTGATCTCCGACGTCGTGTCGCCGCGCGAGCGCGGCCAGTATCAGGCCTATTTCTCCAGCGTCTGGATGGTCGGCGGCATTCTCGGCCCGGTCATCGGCGGCGTGTTCGCCGAGCATCTGCACTGGTCGATGATCTTCTGGATCAACGTGCCGCTCGCGGCTGCTGCGATCGCGCTGCTGCTGCCCAGGATGAAGAAGATCCCGGTGTTCCACCGCAAGCGCAAGGTCGACTGGCTCGGCGGCGTGTTGCTGATGGCCTCCGCCGTCGTCTTCATGCTGGTGCTGACCTGGGGCGGCACGCGCTTCCCGTGGCTCTCGCCGACCGTGCTTGCGATGGTGGGCGGCGCCGTCGCGCTCGCGGTCACCTTCGTGTGGCACGCGCGGCGGGCGGACGAGCCGTTCCTGCCGCTGCCGCTGCTCGGCGGATCGGTTGCGCCGTTCGGGCTGGCGGCCGGCGGCTGCGCGCTCGGCGCGATCACCGGCCTCACGGTGCAGCTTCCGCTCTATTACGAACAGGTCTATCACCTCAGTGCCAGCGAAGCCGGCCTCGCGCTGATTCCGCTCGCGGCGGTCTCGACCTGCGGCGCGGCCATCGCCGGTCGCACCATGGCGCGCGCCAGGCACTACAAGCGCGTCGCCATCGTCGGCACGTCCTGGGCTGCGCTGTGCGGCCTCGGCCTGACCTTGACGACGCTGCCGCTGTGGGCCCTGCTGACGCTGATGGCTGCGTTTGCGCTTGGCCTCGGCACCACCTTTCCGGTCTGCGTGGTCTCGCTGCAGAATTCGGTCGCGCGTCCGCAGGTCGGCACCATCACCGGCGCTTTGAACTTCTTCCGCTCGCTGATGTCCTCGTTCACGGTTGCGGCGTTCGCGGCCATCCTGTTCATCGCGCTCGGTGCCGACATTCCGCTTGCCGGCGAGCATCACGGCGCCGTCAATGCGATCGCCCCCGACGACATGCGGCATGCGTTCCGCTACGTCTTCGGCGCCGCCACGGCGCTGATGACCGGCGCCGCCCTCTGCCTCGTTGCGATGGAGGAGCGGCCGCTGGCCGGTCCGTCCACGACGCAACCCGTCGAGATGGCGGAATAGAAACCGCTAAAGCATGATCCGGAAAAGTGCGAAGCGGTTTTCCGAAAAGATCATGCTCAAACAACAACCTAAAGCGCGATGATGATTCATCCTCATCTCATCGCGCTTTAGCCGCGGCCTCCGTCCGGAAAGCTGCTGTTTCGCGGCAATAGAATCGTGAACTCGGTGAACGCGCCGGGCTCGGTCGCGACGTCGATCGTGCCGCCGTGCTGCTTCACCACGATGTCGTGACTCATCGACAATCCGAGGCCGGTGCCTTCGCCGGCCGGCTTGGTGGTGAAGAACGGATTGAACATCTTCTCCTTCACCTCGTGCGGAATGCCGGTGCCGTTGTCGCGGATGCGGATCTCGATGCTGTCGCCCCGGTCGCGCGTTGCGGCGATCACCACCGGCTCGTAATCGGCGGCGCCGTCATCCGACTTGCGCTTGGCGACCGCGTGGAAGCCGTTCGAGATCAGGTTGAGCAGCACCCGGGTGATCTCCTGCGGAAACACGTCCGCTTGCCCGGCCGCGGGATCGAGCTCGCGCTTCAGCGTCACGTCGAAGTGCGGCTTCTCGGCGCGGGCGCCGTGATAGGCGAGATTGAGGCTCTCCTCGACCAGCGCGTTGATGTCGCTCAGCCGATGTTCGCCGCCGCCCTCGCGGGAATGCAGCAGCATGTTCTTGACGATGGAATCGGCGCGCCTTCCGTGCTGCACGATCTTCGCGAGATTGTCTTTCAGCAGCCCGGTCAGTTCGTCGACTTCCGCGCGCAGATCGTCGGCGAGCGGGGCGGGCGCAAGCGCCTCGTTCAGCTCATCCGTCAGTTCGGCCGAGAGCGATGCGAAATTGTTGACGAAGTTGAGCGGGTTCTTGATCTCATGCGCGATGCCGGCAGTGAGCTGGCCGAGCGATGCCAGCTTCTCAGTCTGGATCAGCCGGTCTTGCGCGCCGCGCAAATCGTCGAGCGATTTGGCAAGTTCGCTGGTACGGGCCTGCACTTCGTCGAAGAGGCGCACATTCTCGATCGCGATGACGGCTTGATCGGCGAAACTGGTAACGAGTTCGATCTGCTTTTCGCTAAACGGCCGGATCGCGCGACGTGCGAGAACAATAGCGCCGACGGTGCTGCCTTCGCGCAATAGGGGCACACCCAGGAAGCTACGCGGATTGCCGCTCAATTCCTGGCCTTCAAAGGAGTAATCGGGGTCTTCGAGCACATCGGTGACATGGACCACCTTGTCGCCAAGCAAAGTCCTGCCCGTGATGGTGCGCCTATCTGGCCGGACCGGAAGATCTCTTACATACTCGACGAATTTGGCTGGAAAGCCGTAGGAGCCTGCCCGGAAATAGGTGCTGCCGGATTTGCGGGTAATTGCCGCCATATCGGCTTCGCATAGTCGCGCCGCCGATTCGACAAGCGTATCGAGTACGGCCTGCAAGTCGAACGCCGAGCGGCTGATAACCTTGAGCACGTCGGCAGTCGCCGTCTGTTGTTGCAGCGACTCGGTCAAATTTTCGGTGCGCTGACGCAATTCGCTGAGCAGCCGCGCGTTCTCGATGGCGATCACGGCTTGTGCCGCGAACTGGTTCAGCAAGGTGATCTGCTTCTTCGAGAAGGGTCGGTTCTCCTGCCTGAAGATCATGACGTTGCCGACCACGCGCTCGTCCTGGAGCAACGGCGCCGCGAGCAGACAGCGGGCGCCGCCGAGATCGACCAGCGCCCGACGGTGCGGCTCGCCGCTGCGATAGACGTCTGACTCCAGCAGGTCGACAATTTCGACGAACGGTTCGCCCTTCAAAAGACGCGCGGGCGCGGTGGCCGGACCATAGTTGAGAGGCGCCTTGCGCCGGAATTCATCGTAGGCGGGGGGCAGGCCGTAAGTGGCGGCTGTGCGGAACTGCGTGCCGTCGTAGGTATTGAGCACGCCGAAACTGGCGCCGCAGAGCTGCATTGCCTTGCTGAGCATCGCCTCGAATACCGGCGCGAGATCGCCGGCCGATCGGCTGATGACGCTGAGCACCTCCGATGTCGCGGTCTGCTGCTCTAGTGACTCTGCAAGCTCGTGCGTCCGCGCCTGCACTTCGTTGAACAGCCGCGTGTTCTCGATCGCGATCACGGCCTGGTCGGCAAAGGTCTTGAGCAGGGCGATCGCCTTGTCCGGGAAAGGACCGGCCTCCGGCCGCGTCACGCCGATGGTGCCGATCGCGACGCCGTCGCGCAGCATCGGGATCACGAGGATGCTGCGATAACCTCTGGTCCGCGCCAGCTCTCTCATGGCGTCCGTGAGGTCGGGCTCGTTCTGCATGTCGCTGCGGAATGCGAACTCTCCGCTCGTCGCCACCCGGCTGTGAATGCCCGATGCCGACAGCGGCGCCGGGAACGAGCTGAGCAGCTCTTCGTTGCCGGCCTCGTTGTCGGTGGTGAAGGCGGCCAGGTGCAGCAGGCCGTCGATGACGCGCGTGACGGTGGAGGAATGTCCGCCGACCAGCGTCTTGGCGCTGTCGGAGATCGCCTGGAACACCGGCGTCACATCCGCGGGCGAGGCCGCGATCACCTTGAGGATGTCGGCGGTCGCGGTCTGCCGTTCCAGCGCTTCCCTCGTGGCGTTGAACAGGCTGACATTCTTGATCGCGATCACCGCCTGGTCGGCGAAGGTCTGCAGCAGCCGCACATGATGCTCGCCGAACGCGCCGGTCGTTCGCCGCGTGGCGATGATGACGCCAATGGCTTCGCCGTCGCTCATCAAGGGCGCGAACAGCATGCTGCGGTAGCCGCGGGCGCGGGCGATGTCGCGCGCGGCGGGTTCGATCTCGGTATCGGGCAATTGCGCCGCGGCGCCATCGGCCACGAGCTGGTAGGGCGGGAACTGCGCGAATGGCACCGGGAACGAGGACTGGAGCACGCGATCGCCGGCCGGATCGGTCGGCGTGAACGCCGCAAGATGCGCGGCGCCGTCGATATAGCGCAGCACCGCGGTGGAGAAGCCGCCGATCAGCCGGTTGGCATTGGCGGCGATGGCGTCGAACACCGGCTGCACGGCGGACGGCGAACCTGCCATCACTTTCAGAATGTCTGCGGTGGCGGTCTGGCGCTCCAGCGTCTCGCGCGTCTCGTTGAACAGCCGCGCATTCTCGATCGCGATCACGGCCTGGTCGGCAAAGGTCTGGAGCAGCTGCACGAGGTCGGCTGCGAACGCGCCGGGCTCGGCGCGCGTGACGCTGATCATGCCGACTGGCGTTCCGCGGTTCATCAGCGGCATGAACAGCACGCTGCGGAAGCCACGCAGCCGCGCAAGGTTCCGGTTCAGCTCCGGGACGTCCGCCGCTTCGCTATCTGGAAACTGGATCGTCTCGCCGCCACGCACCAGCGCGAAGGTCGGAAAGTCGGCAATCTTGCGCGGGAACGACGCTTTGAGCCCTTCGTCCGCATCGGGGCTCGTTGGTGTAAACGCCACGAGGTGGAGCTCGTCGCCGATGAACTGAAGCACGGTGGCGGAGAAGCCGCCGAGCAAATGTTTGGAGCTGGCCGCAATCGCCTCGAAGACCGGCCGGGCATCGGACGGAGAGGCCGCGATGGTGCGCAGGATCCCGGCGCTGGCGCTCTGACGATCGCGCGCAATCGCAAGCTCGCTTCGAAGCTGGGCGTTCTCGGCTGTGGCCGACTGCAACAGGCGCTCGAGTTCCGCGATGTCGTTGGAGGGGGTGGTCATTCGCAATCCGGCTTGATGCAGCGACATGCGCGGCACCAGGGCGGATTATCACATCTCCTGCGGCCGGAGCCAGCACCCGCGGCAGCGAGTTTTACCGCCAAAACCCGGCCGGCTTCACGTGCCCGGCCGCGACACCTCGGTCTCCTTGCTGGTGATGAACTCCAGCAGCACCGGGACGCCTTCCTGCGTCTTCTGGATGCCGCGCCTGATTGCGGGGATGATGTCCTCAGGTTTCGTCACCCGCTCGCCATAGCCGCCGAAGGCGCGCGCCATCGCGGCGTAGTCGCCGGAAATGTCGGTCGAGCGATATTTTTCGGTCGAGACCGGCATCACCTTCAATTCGATCGCCATCGAGAAATTGTTCAGCAGGATCGACATGATCGGGATGCGCTCGCGCACCGCGGTCTCGAAATCCATGCCGGTGAAGCCGATCGCGGCATCGCCCCAGACATTGATGCAGAGCTTGTCGGGCTTTGCGAGCTTGGCGCCCATTGCGAGCCCAAGGCCGTAGCCGAGTTGCGTCGTCTTGCCCCAGCCGAGATAGGTGAGGGGCTCGACCGACTTCCAGAACGGCGAGAGCTGATCGCGCGGGCTGCCCGCATCATGGGTGATGATGGTGTTGCTGATGTCGACGGTGTGCTGCAAGTCCCACAGCACCCGATAGGGGCTGAGCGGTGCATCATTGCTGGTGAGCTTCGGCATCCATTTCGCCAGCCACGCCTGGTGCGAGGCCGCGATCTCGGCCGCGATCGCCGATGCGTCGCGATCCGCGGTGACGGTCTTGCCGATCTCCTCCAGCAGCGCATCGAGCACGAGCCCGGCATCGCCGACGAGGCCGATCCTGGCTTCCACGTCCTTGTTGAGATGGTTCGGATCGAGTGTGGAGTGGATGATGGTCTTGCCCTTTGGCATCGCGATGCCGAAGTTTGTCTCGGTGAAGGAGCAGCCGATGCCGAGGATGACGTCGGCCTCAGCGAGGAATTTGGGGACGGCGCGCGGCACCGCAAGGCCGCCGGAGCCGAGCGAGAGCGGATGCGTTTCCGGGAACGACGATTTGCCGCCGAGACTGGTGGTGACGGGAATGGCGAGCCGCTCGGCCAGCCGTTTCAGTTGCGGCCACGCTTGGGCGTAATGCACGCCCTGTCCGGCATAGATCACCGGGCGCTTGGCGTTGACGAGCAGGTGGGCCGCCTCCTTCACATGAACAGGGTCCGCACCATAGCGGGTGCGCAGCACCGGCGTGTAGTTCAGCGGCTCCGGCACCTCCTCGTTCCACATGTCGGCAGGAATTTCGACGATGACGGGCCCGCCGCGGCCGTTCTTCAGCTTGGTGAAGGCGCGTCGAAAAATGTTGGCGACTTCCGCGGCGAGGATGATCGGTTCGGACGATTTCGAAAACGGCTTCATCGCCTCGCTGGAACTGAAGTTGGGCTCGATATGCGACAGCCTGCGCGGATAGCCCATCGGCAGCACCAGCACAGGAACGGATTCGCCGTAGCATTGCGCCACACCGCCCATCGCGTTCTCCGCGCCGGGCCCGTGCTGCATGCAGAACGCGCCGATGCTGCGCCCCGACGTCACCCGCGAGATCGCATCCGCCATGTGGATGCCGACGCGCTCCTGCCGCACCATCACCGGACGGATCTCGGCTTGGGCCGCATGCTCGATGAGATGGTTGACCGGATAGCCGCAGAGGATCTCGATCCCCTCGCGCTTCATGATTTCCGCAATCGCGGTGCCGAGCTTCATGGCGTCTCTCCTCAGGCTTGGCCGGTTGGTCCGGCCGATTAGGAAGAGAGGATCAGGAATTTGTGGGAGGGTAAAGCGCCGGCAGGCGACGGTCGCGGAAGGTCAGCTATGCAGCGAGCCGCCGCTACGATCGCTACTTGCAGCTTTGGCAGATCATCAGTTTGCGTTTCAACGCCTCATCTTCTTGATCGATCAATTGCTGAGCCGCGGCGCCTTTCGTATCCGGATTGGGCCTGGAGCCCTTTGCCGTGCGCGACCTCACAGGCGGCGCTGCCTGACTTGAGGTGTCACTATCGTCGACGGTGCCTGCGCTGAAGCCATCGTAGTCGGCGGCCGGATTCGGCATCGGCGGAGGCCCGCCGATCACAGGTGTCGAAGCCTCGGACGCGGTTGGCGAAACTCTGAAATTTTTGACATTCGCGCGTGGCGGCGGCGATGCATTGAGCGGAGCCAGCGAAACCGGCGGCGCGACCGAACTCTGTCCAGTCGCGCTGTCCTGCGACCAGACGACAACAAACAGGAGGCTGAGAGCCAGGAGCGCCACGCTTCTCATCCGCATCCTTTAAACAGCTCTGGTTATCGACTGACGGCATGGCTCGTCGAGTCACGTCATGCTGAAGAATATCAGGACTCGCATGGCCGTCAAAGGGCTACGATCCGTTGCGTTGCCGGCGGGCAAAACACACCAGCGCTGGGTCAATTGCCGGTATCGAAAATATTCGTATTTACAGAAATTCTGTTTTGCCGTACAAGCCTGGACATTCCGGCCCGCCACAAGGGGCGTTTCGCGATCGTCACGGGACGCGGGACGGAATGCGGTGGACGCGACGGCGTCGGCGCGCGGGGTTGGCTGCAGGGCGGGAAACCGTGAGCAGCGGCACGCGCGGTACGACACGGCGCTGATAGCGTCCTCGTTCCGCTTCGACGGTGAGCGCACGCCAGCCGTCGATGATGTGAGCGGGGATGTGCGCGGACGGAGAAGTCGTGTGGTCCTGACGCCCGGGGTCTGTGCGTCAAGTCTTGTGGTGATGTGTGCTGCCCGACCGGGCACGCGCATCAGCCATCTGCAGGGCGACGGGGGCAATAGTGCATCGCTCCCCGGGGAGAGCACGAAGGACACCGTTAAAACCATCCGCGCAGGGAAGGCCGGGATGTCCCGGCGTCACCTGTGGTCCACCCGTGCGCGTTCATCCGCACACGGGACTTCGGGTGCCCGCCGGCGCCCGGCCTTCCCTGCGCCCTTGCTTCGAAGAGGGCGGAAGACGACAGCAAAACTCGGGCGAAAGCCGCCGCGAGAGTGCGGAGATGTGTCTGCTGTTTGCTTATCGACGGTGTCGCCGATGTCGACGGTGTGCTGGGGGTCCTGAACGCATGGCCGGAAATATGGTTCACAAAGAGTTCCAGCCCGCCCCGCACAGGGCGAGGCGCAATGACGTCAAAGAGGAATTTAACGCTTGCGCCCTAACTTGCGCTCGCCATGAGTGACCAGGTCGTCCACAGCGAGATTCAACCGTTTTCGGCGCGTGCGGCGCTTCCCTGGCTGGTGAGCCTTGGCGTCTACGTCCTGCTGCTGATCCTTGGACCGCGGCTGCTCAATGATCCCGACAGCTATTCTCATATCGAGGTGGGGCGCTGGATCATCGCGCACGGCACCTTGCCGGCGAGCGACCCATTTTCCTTTTCGATGCACGGTGCGCCCTGGATCACCTTCGAATGGCTCTCGGAGATCATCTACGCCGGAGCCTACGCGCTTGCCGGCTGGCCGGGCGTCCTCGTCGTCGCCGCCGCGGCGATAGCGCTCGCCTTTGGCCTGTTCACGTTCTTCCTGCTGCGCGAGCTTTCGCCAGTCCAGACGCTGCTCATGGTGTTCGCGGCCGTCATCCTGTTGGCGCCGCATATGCTGGCGCGGCCACACGTGTTGGTGCTGCCGGTGATGGTGACCTGGGCGGCTGCCCTGGTGCGCTGCATGGATCGTGGAGGGCCCCCGCCATACTGGGCCCTTCCGCTGCTGGTCGTGTGGGCCAATCTGCACGGCAGTGTGGTGCTGGCGCTTGGACTGATTGGCGCTGCGGGGCTCGAGGCGCTGCTGCGCGAGAAGCGCAGCGAATGGCCGCGCGTGTTCCTGCGGTGGCTACCATTCACCGCGCTCGCGGTCGCCGCGTCCTGTCTGACGCCGTACGGGCCGGAACCGCTGCTGATGCCGCTGACGACACTCGGCCTCGGCCCCGCGCTCGGTTGGATCTCGGAATGGCGGCCGCAGGATTTCAGCCACATAGGCTTGTTCGAGTTGCTGTTGCTGGCCGGCATCTTTGCGCTCTCGCGCGGCGTGACGCTGCCGGTCGTGCGGGCCTTGGTCGTGATCGGCTTGCTCCATTTCGCGCTGGCCCAGATCCGCAATGCGGATCTGCTGGCCATGCTGGCGCCGCTCTATCTGGCGGCTCCGCTGGGGCGGAAGTTCGGCGGACCGACCGGGGAGGATGCGGCCGGCTCGTCGCGCGGCCTGAACCTGGCCGCGCTCGGTGCGTTGATCGTGGTGAGCGGGGCGGCGCTGGCGCGTGACATACGGCCGGCTCCGGTCATCACCCCTCAGGCTGCCATCGCTGAAGCCAACCTCGCCAAGACGGGGCATGTGCTCAACGATTATTCCTTCGGTGGCTATTTGATCTTTGCCGGTATTCCCAGCTTTATCGACGGTCGCGGCGAGCTGTTCGGGGGAGCGTTCATCAACCGCTACAATCGCGCCCTGGCGCTGGTCGACCTCGGCGATTTTCTCAAGCTGCTCGACGAATACAACATCGGCGCGACGCTGCTCGCGCCGGAGACGCCGGCGATAGCGATGCTGGACCGGCTGCCCCAGTGGCAACGCGTCTACAGCGACGGCGTGGCGGTCGTGCACAAGCGGCGAGATACGCCGCAAAGATAGATCAAGCGATCCCGAAGGCGGCGTATTGGCCGCCGAGCGACACCCCGCTCAGGGCATCTTCGAGACGCCGCGCCGGTTTGGTGTCCCAGGGCAGCAGCAGGAAATGGCGCGCACCGATCTCGCGCAAGCCGCCGGCGGCCATCAACTTTCGGGTTGTGCCGGCACCGAGCAAGACGGCGTCCCGGTCGAACTCACAACGCGCGACGGCAAGGCGTGTCAGCGGGTTGTACGGATTGTGCTCGATGACGCAGACGAGCCCCCCGGGGCGCGTCACGCGCCGCATCTCGGCGATGAATTGCGCCCATTCGGTCGGCACGACGTGGTGCATCACGCAGATGGCCGTGACCAGATCGAAGCTGGCATCGTCGAAAGGAAAGGTGCGGCCGTCAAACTCGCGGTAGTCGACCCCGCCGTTGTCGGCGCGGGCCTGTGCCAGGCTGGCCGAAGAAACGTCGATACCGCTCAAGCGGCCGACCATGCCGTGCAGCAGGGGATGAAGGCTGCCCACGCCGCAGCCGACGTCCAGCATTTCGGGCCTCTCCGTGCCGAGCCGCTGCGCGATCAGATTGCCCAGGAGATCGGCCTTGGCGCGCATGAAGAAGTGATGCGGCAAGCCGGAGAAGTCGATCGAGGATTGGACCACGTCACGGTAGTTGTCGTGATAACCGTCGAAGAGCTCGGTCATGCGCTCGGTCACTCGTTGACGGCGTGGATCGCGGGTGCGGCCGACGTCTCGTTGCGATCGAAGCCGGCGCGGGTCTGCACCACGTAGAGCGGGCGGCGTTTCACCTCGGCATGGATGCGGCCGACATAAAGCCCCACGATGCCCGTCATCAGCATGTTCATTCCGCACAGCAGGGATACGACGACCATCGTCGAGGACCAGCCGGTGACGAGATGACTGTCCTTGCTGAGCCACAGCAGGACCACCCAGCCGCCGTAGAGCAGTGCGAGTCCCGACACCGTCAATCCGCACCAGATTGCCAAGCGCAAGGGCAGATCGGAAAAGCCGAGGGCGGCGTTCATCGCGAGCCGCACCATCTTGAACAGCGGGTATTTGGTCTCGCCCGCTGCACGCTCGAGGCGGTGGAAGGCGACCTCGGTCTGCCGGAAGCCGAGCCAGGCGATCATGCCGCGTACGAAGCGGTCGTGCTCCGGCATCTGACGAAGTGCGTCGAGCACCTTGCGATCGATCAGGCGGAAGTCGCCGACATCGGCGGGGATGCCGACCGAGGACATCCTGCCGAGAAGCCGGTAGAAGAGATGCGCGGTCGCGCGCTTGAATCGGCTTTCGCCGTCGCGCGACAGGCGACGGGCGTGGACGATGTCGTTGCCTTCCTGCCATTTTGCGATCAATTGCTCGATCACTTCGGGCGGATCCTGCAGATCGGCATCCATGACGATGATCGCTTCACCTTGCGCGGCGTCCATGCCGGCGGTGATGGCGATCTGATGGCCGAAATTTCGCGACAGGCCGATATAGCGAAAGCGCGGGTCGCGCGTGGCGAGCGCCTGTAGCACGATCGAGCTGGAATCACTGCTGCCGTCATCGACGAAGATCGCTTCTGCCGGCCCGTCGAGCCGGGACAAGACCAGGTCGAGCCTGCGCAGCAGGACCGGCAGCACGGCTTCCTCGTTGAATACGGGAATGACGAGGCTGTAGCGGATCGACTGGAAACTGGCCGCCATGCGAGAGGGTCCAACTCGTTGCAGGAGCGGAAGTCTATGTCGGCGGTGGTTAAGGCGGCCTTGCCACAACCGTTAAGGATATCGGGCGCTGGAGCGGCTTCGGACCGCCGGAGGGCGATTGCGACAGTCCGGTAGGCGGTGCTGCGGATGGTGATGCCCGATTAACCACGCTGGGCGGAAGCGGCTTCGGCCTAGGACCCGCGGCGGATCCTGTAGAGAACAAATCGCTCTGAGGCGTCCAGCGCTTCCAGCAGATCTGGCAGCGGGTTTGCGGCCCGCGGCCCGAGGACATAGAGATAGTCGTAATCCTGGTGCCAGGTGCGGACGAACGGCGGGACGCCGGTCGGCCGCCGGCTTGCCGCAATCGCGGTAAGCACGCCTAGCGGCATCGGCCCCCCGTAGGGAATGGCAAGACGGCGCACGGCCTCGCGTGGCCGCACGGGTTGCTTGCCCGCTTCCGTGAATAGATTAGGCACGAACGCGTTGGCATAGTGCACGGCCAGCGTCGGCGCATAATACATTGGATATGAGGTGAGGTCGGCGAAGGGCGGGTCTCCGTTGTCGACCGTACTGGCGACAAGGACGCGCGAGCCGCGATCGATCTTGTGGAACGATTCGATGATGGCCGCATAGTCGGTGCGGTAAGGCAACCACACCGCGAGGACGACGGCGAGATTGATCAGCGTGATGCCACTGATCGCGGCGAGCGCAGCCATTCGCCACGCCCGGCTGGGCAGCGACAGCGAGCAGAAGGCCGGCAGGATCAGAGCCGCAGCGGGAATCACGCGGAGGTCGACGAACGAGGTCCCGAACAGCTTCGAGGGAATGACGACGTACAGCAGCGCGAAGCCGATCGCGAGCCAGATCCCGGCTGACTCGAGCTTGAGGGCGCCGCGTCTTGCGGCGAAAAACAACGAGATCATCAGCGCCAGCCCGGTCGCCGCCGCTACCGTCAAATTGTAGCCGTTCATGATGCGCAACGGCCAGATCGGCTTGAATTCGAGGAACCAGCTCGTACCTTCGCTTCCGATCGATCCCGCGGTCATGCGCATGATCCCAAACAGGGCAATCGCCGGTATGGCCAACGCGCCGAGCCGCGCGGCGGCGACCGGGTACGATGTTCGCCGGTGGCGGATGCGCGAGAGCTCGTAAAGGCCGAGCGTCGCGCCGTAGATGCCGAGGGAGAAGAAATGCGCCGCAAACAGCACAGCGACGAAGACCATGTTGACGACGAAACGCAGTGGCCATGGGCGTTCCGCCAGCATCAGATAGACGGCGATGCCCCAGAGAGCGAGGCCCAGTCCGAACTCGAAATTCACGAAGCCCCAGCTGAACGGCAGGCAGTAAAGGAAGGCGAGCGCCGCAAAGCCGGCGAGATGGACCCGTCCCTTCCGGGCCCACTCGAGCAGGAGCGCGCCTCCGACGATCAATAATTGGCTCAGGAGCAGAAACAGCCGCGTGGCGTTCTCGACGCTGATCAGCCGCGCCATCTGCGGGACCAGCAAATCCATTCCAAGGTTGGGATAGAATGCCCATGCCACCTCGTAATGCGGATTGGCGTCGGGGGTGCCGTTCTGGCTCAGAATGTACATGCGGGCGAGGTGATTGGGATAATCGACCATCGCGGGAATAGGGGTCAGCAGCACAGGAAGAAACGAGACGACCGCCAGCATTGCAAAAACGGCGATCGTCACCGATCGGTCCGAGCCAAGACGAGCCCGGGTTGTCAAGGTCGGCTTGTCGGAAGGAATCATGTCATCGGGCCGCTGGAGTTTGAGCTTACGCTCTACGATGATGCGGGCGAAAGCCGGCGCGAGAGCACGAAACGCGTGTCCGTATTGGAAAGAGAGGCCTGTCATCCGGCGCGCTGCACGCGGAGTCGCGCTGATCAGATTGTGGCGCGCCGGCTATGCCGGCTACTTCACCGCCGCGGTGATCGAGTTGAACTTGCCGCTCAGGAGTGCGCTGCCTGTGTTGTTCACGGCCGTGATGATCGCGAGCGCGATGCCGGTGGCGATCAGGCAATACTCGATGGCAGTGGCACCATTTTCATCGGCAAGAAATGACTTGAGCAAAGTCATCGTCAACTCCTGTTCATCCGTCCAACGTAGGCTGGTGCCGTTTTCGGAATGGTAAATTGATTCACTAATTTTTCGTGGGCGCGTCAAAACGCAGGCCGGATGGTCCTCACCTGTCGTTTCCTATGTTGTCATCGATTGACTTAAGGTTTCGTCACCCAATTCGGACGCATTTGGCGATGTTGTCATCCTGTCTCAGGACGAGATCGGCGTTCCGGCGCGGCCTTGACGGGGCGTTTCAGCACCGCTGCAAGGGGTCCGACCAGATAGCTCACCACGCGCGGCTGCGCTCGCGCGGAGCTGCCGGCGAGACTTTCTTCCTCGGCCGTGTCGTTCACGATGCTGATGTAGTTCTTTCTGGCGTCCGGCTGCTGCACGAGCCTGCAAATCCCGGGTTCAATCGAGGGGCGACCATGCTGTGCGGAGCGGGAGCCGACGGTTAATTTCGTCTTCCGTACGATTACGTGTCGCTCCCGCGACCGCAGGCGGGCGCTCAAAGCTATGGTGCGGCTTAACGGATTGTTGAGCCTGTTCGCGGGCCTGTTCTTGGGCCTGTTCTTGGGCGGTCGGCGGCGCACCGGAGGGCAGGCCCAGCAACGCGCCGGACTCACTCGCGCCGATCGTCCGCATTCAGCGCCCGCAGCATTGCGATGCGGGCGAACATCATCCAGCCGCTGCCGGTCTCGGCAGCGTTGATCAAGGTCTCGATCGCGGTCTGCCAGTGGCTCGCGTGCTGCGTATCCTCGGGCAGTCGCATGATGTGATCGGCAGCCTCTTGCAGCGTCCGCAGCTTGCGCCCGTCACGTAACGAAATGGGATCGTCGAACGCTGCCGACCAGGGCATGTCAGGTCGGCCGGTCGGTGAGGGGAGACATCACGGCGCGGTGAGAAGCTGCGATGCTGCTAGCCGGCCTTCTTCGCCCGCGCCGGCGCGCGCACCGGCTTGTCGGTTTTTTTGGGAGCGGCTTTCGCAGCAGTGTCCTTGCCGCCCTTGCCGGCGATCGGCAGCAGCATCTCGCGCTGGCCTTCGACGCGCTTCTTCGGCTTCTTGCCCTTGACGGTATCCTTGGCCACCTTCGCCGCGGGGCTTGCGTCCTTCTCGTTCGCGATGCTCTTCTTCAGCGCGTCCATCAGGTTGATGACATTGCCGCCGGTCTTCGGCGCGGCCTTCGCGGTGATGGGCGCGCCGCTGCGCTTCTTGTTGATGAGGTCGATCAGCGCGGTCTCGTAATGGTCCTCGAACAGCTCGGGTTCGAACGCGCCGGACTTCTTCTCGACGATGTGCTTTGCGAGGTCGAGCATGTCCTTGGTCAGCTTCACGTCCTGGATGTCGTCGAAATAGTCCTTTTCGCCGCGGACCTCGTAGGGGTAGCGCAGCAGCGTCCCCATCAGGCCGCTCTCGAGCGGCTCCAGCGCGATGATGTGCTCGCGGTTGGTCAGCACCACGCGGCCGATCGCGACCTTGTCCATGCTGCGGATGGTCTCGCGGATCACCGCAAATGCGTCGTGGCCGACCTTGCCATCGGGCACTAGATAATAGGGGCGGATCAGATAGCGGCTGTCGATGTCGGTCTTCGGCACGAACTCGTCGATCTCGATCGTGTGCGTGGAGTCCAGCGCGATCTCGTCGAGCTCGTCCTTGGTGACCTCGATATAGGTGTCGGTGTCGACCTTGTAGCCCTTGACGATGTCCTCGGAGGTCACCTCGTCACCGGTCTCGGCGTCGACCTTGAGGTACTTGATCCGGTGGCCGGTCTTGCGGTTGATCTGGTTGAACGAGACCTTCTCGGTATCCGACGTGGCCGGATAGAGCGCGACCGGGCAGGTCACGAGCGACAAACGCAGAAAACCCTTCCAATTGGCGCGGGGGGCCATGGGCTACTCCAAACGCAACGGGGACAGAAGACGAAGATACCATCGGGGAACAACGAATCATAGCAAGGCGGATTGCGGAATCTTGCAACTGCGTTAACCGGCCGCCCGGCGCGCGGTTGCAGCCTGATCCGGCCGCAAAAGCCGGAACATCATATCCAATCATGCGTTGCCACGGGGACATCCCGCCGCAAGGAGGTCGCGGCCATCCGGCGCGACAGCCAGAGATTGAGGACACCATGGCAACCACGCGAGACCAACGTCAGATCGTGGAAACTCCGACCGAGGCGCGCCAGGGCGAGCCCGGGCCGTCGGTGGCGGCGCTGCTCGCCATTTCGACCGGGCTTGCGATCCTGATCCTCGCCGTCATCTGGTTCGTGTTCTTCCGGACCTGACCGGCACATCGACCGGACGGTTCGCACCTTCCGACTCGCCGCGTAACGCGGCACACTGCGCCCGCCATGCCGCCGGTTCATCCGGTGGTCTGGCGGGCGCAGTGCGTTGACCGCGAACAGGTCGTATATGACCAAAAAGTAACGCGGCCGGTTCCCGGCGTTCATATTCAGTTCACGCCGGAATTGCTCATCTCTGCTGGTGTTCATGCGGCCTAATTCTGGAGAGAAGCGTGCGCCTGCTCGTCGTTGAGGACGACCCCGATCTCAATCGCCAGCTCACCAAGGCGCTGACCGACGCCGGCTACGTCGTCGATCGCGCCTTCGACGGAGAGGAGGGGCATTATCTCGGTGACAACGAGCCCTACGACGCCGTGGTGCTCGACATCGGCCTGCCGAAGAAGGATGGCATCTCGGTGCTGGAGGCCTGGCGCCGCAACGGCCGCACCATGCCGGTCCTGATCCTCACCGCACGCGACCGCTGGAGCGACAAGGTCCAGGGCTTCGATGCCGGCGCCGACGACTATGTCGCAAAGCCGTTCCACCTGGAGGAGGTGCTGGCGCGCATCCGCGCCCTGCTGCGCCGCTCCACCGGCCATGCCCAGAGCGAGCTGAGCTGCGGCCCCGTCACGCTCGACACCAGGACCGGGCGGGTCAGCGTATCAGGCAATCCGGTCAAGATGACCTCGCACGAATATCGGCTTCTGGCCTACCTGATGCACCATTCGGGCCGCGTGGTGTCCCGTACCGAGCTGGTCGAGCATCTCTACGACCAGGACTTCGACCGCGACTCCAACACCATCGAGGTCTTCGTCGGCCGCATCCGCAAGAAGCTCGACGTCGACATCATCCAGACCGTCCGTGGCCTCGGCTATCTCCTGACCCCGCCGGCCCCCGGCGCTTGAAGCGTGTTGTCTCGAAGTATCTTGTCTAGAAGTATCTTGGCTTGACGGGCGGCCCGACAGGGGCCTTGGTCGGGTCATGAGCTCCGACACCATGCCACCCCGCGCCTCCGGGATCATTCCGATGCCCGCCAGCTCGCTTGCGAACCGCCTGTTCCTGTCGGCGACCGCGTGGCTCGTGGTGATCCTGGCCATCACCGGGGTGGTGCTGTCGTCGGTCTACAAGAACGCCACCGAGCGCGCCTTCGACCGCCGGCTCAATCTCTATCTCCGTACGTTGATCGCCGAGGTCGCCACCCCCGACGAGCCGCCGGACCGCCAATTCCAGTCGCTCGGCGAGCCCCTGTTCGAGCTGCCGCTGTCCGGCTGGTACTGGCAGATCACGCGGACCGACACCGAAAAGCCGGAGCTGCGCTCCTCGCGCTCGCTCTGGGACAAGAAGCTGCCGAAGCTGGAAGAGCAGGGCACCGAGCTCACCGCCGCCGGCATCCGGATCGCTTATGTCGACGGTCCCGAAGGACAGAACCTGCGCATGGTGGAGCGCCCGGTCGATCTCGGCGCGGACGGCAAATTTCTCGTCAGCGTCGCCGGCGACGACACCGAGATTTTCGACGAGACGCGCAGTTTCGATTATTATCTCGGCGGCACCTTCACCGCGCTCGGCATCGTGCTGCTGCTGACCACCGTGTTCCAGGTCCGCTTCGGCCTCGCGCCGCTCAAGCGCATTTCGGAATCCATCGCCGACATTCGCTCGGGGCGGGCGGAGCGGCTCGAGGGCGAATTCCCGGTGGAGATCGCGCCGCTGGCGCGCGAGACCAACGCGCTGATCGATGCCAATCGCGAGATTGTCGAGCGCGCGCGCACCCATGTCGGTAATCTCGCCCACGCCATCAAGACGCCGCTCTCGGTCATCGTGAACGAGGCTGGCGCGCATGCCGCCGATCCGTTCGCGGCCAAGGTGATGGAGCAGGCGGACGTGATGCGCGACCAGGTCGCCCATCATCTCGAGCGCGCACGCATCGCGGCGCGGGTCTCGGTCGTCGCGACGGTGACGGAAGTCGCGCCCGCCATCGAGGCGCTGCGGCGGACCATGGAGAAGATCCATCGCGACCGCGGCATCGTGGTCGAGGCCGAGGCCGATCCGTCGGCAAAGTTTCGCGGCGAGCGGCAGGATCTGGAGGAGATGGTCGGCAATCTCGTCGACAATGCCTGCAAATGGGCGGCCTCGCGGGTCTTCATCGAGGTCCTGGTGGAGACGCTGCACCAGGCGGGCGCCGGCCCGCGTCTGCGGATCATCGTCGATGACGACGGCCGCGGCCTGTCGGAGGCCGAGCGCGCCCAGGTCTCCCGGCGCGGCCAGCGGCTCGACGAGTCCAAGCCCGGCTCGGGGCTGGGGCTGTCGATCGTGACCGACCTCGCCGCGCTCTATGGCGGCAGCCTCTCGCTCGGCGGCGCGCCGACCGGGGGCCTGCGGGCGGAGCTGGTCCTCCCCGGAATATAATCCCTTGTTCCGACGCGACTATTTGGCCCGCGGTACATCGATCCGGACGAAACCAGGGGTATTCGGAGCGACCTCCTAAACGGCTTCTTAAGTGGGCCCTCCTATGATCGAGCAGGACGCATCCCACGTCCGCCATTTTACCGTGCATTACCCGGGCGCATGAGCCAGACATCGATCGAGCGGCTGAGGGAATATCTCGCGCAGCTCCCGCCGCAGGCGCAGGCGCTGCTGATGCGGGAGTTCGAGCGTGCGCTCGAGCGCGGCCAGGACACCGCTGTGGCGATCCTCGTGCTCGAACAGCTGCGCAAGATCGTCCGCAACACGGAAGCCGACGAGGCTCCGCCGCCGCGCACGGACGATCTGTCGCGACTGCTGTTCCAGGTGCTGGAACCGTTCCTGGTCGAAGCGGGCGCCCCGATCCGGGTCGGGCAGGTCCGCCGTTCCTCGCTGCCTCCGATCTGGCAATGGCTCGGCCGCGACGGTGCTCCGGACAAGCTGAGCGAATTCGAGGCGGCGCTGGCGCGCATGCCGGCCGACAGTGCAGGGCAGGTCGAAGCGCTGGCCTCGAAGCTCCAGGCGGTCGCCGCGGATGCCATCTTCGAGCTGACCGGGCCGGGCGGCGGTGACAAGTCGCGTGCGCTCGCCCGCGTTGGCCCGCCCAACGTGATCGAGGACCTCTATTCGACCGGGGCGGTGCTCGCGGTCCGTGAGGCTCTCGCCACCCTGAACGAGAAGCTGCCGCGCTCCCTGCGCGCCTTCGGCGATGCCCAGATCGCCTCGGTGACATCGGCGCTCAACATTCCCGTCCTCCAGACGCCGCAGATGCTGCCCTTCGCGCTGTCGATCGTCGTGCAGCGGATGACCGCGCCGTGGCAGATCATCCGCCTCGCCATCAAGATTGCCGCGTCCGACGACGAGATCCGCGTGGCGGCAACGCCCTATGGCGTCGCGGTCACGATCGCGCTGCATGATCTGTCCTGCGTGGCCGCGATCCTGCGCATGGACATCAAGCGCGGCCATTTCGACAACGTCGCCGGCAATCTCAAGACGCTGCACGACGGCGTCCGCGGCCTGCGCACCGAGCTCGACCTGCGCAACGATTCCGCCTGGGGCAAGCAGTTGACGTCGATCCGGGCCGACATCTCCAACGCGCTGCAATCCGAGATCGACAGCGTTCCCGGCCGCGTCCGCCGCATCCTGCGCCAGCGCGCCGAGAAAGACATTCCGCCGGGCGCGCGGATCGACAGCACCGAGGTCGAGGAAACCGTGGCGCTGATCGATTTCGTGGCGATCTGCCGCAATTATGCCAGCGAGCTTGCGATCAACGAGGTGACACTGCGCACCTATTCCGATCTCCAGCAATATGTCGAGCGTTCGACGGAGCAGCTGGTCCAGTCGCTGCGCGGCGCCGATCACAAGGTCCGCACCTATCGGCAGCAGCAGGTCCAGGCCGCTATCCGCTTCTGTCAGGTGCTGTTCGGCGATGATTATGCCTCGCTGATGGGCCGCGCCGCGGAGAACGCGGCCACGGGCGAGCGCAAATCGTCGCGCGCGAGCTGATCCAGGCGCATATTTTACTGATCACAATTTGAGGTTGACGATGCCGGTGACGGGCCCTACGGTCGCCGTGCAAGCTTTTGGAATTTCTATCTGTGGGCGCATGAAACCCGTTATCAGCTCCATCGAAATCGAGAATCGCGTCGTCGTTGCCAAATATCAAAGGCTGATGGTTGGCGCGAAGATGGTGCTGGTCGAGAAGGCAAGCGGCCGGCAGCTGCCTGAGACCGTCACCAGGGTTGCATCGCCCGTTCCCGTCGGGGCGTTGCGCATCAGATTGCCCGACGCCATCGAGCCGGGAACTTACTTCCTGAGGGCCTTCGACGGGCACGGCGAGGACGCCGCTCAAAGCGTGGACTTCGAGATCGGCTAAGCCGTTGGATTTTCACCGTTTCGGGACTGTGCGCGGTCGCGCCGAATTGACAATTGTCAATTGCCGCATCGTCCGGCCGTGGTGTAAAGCCACCTGTGGGCGCGGCTCGCGCGCTGCCGGAAGCTTGCCAGATGACGCTATGGTTCGTGTTCGCGCTGATGACGGTCGCGGCGATTTTCGCCGTGCTTCTGCCGCTCGGCCGTAGCGGACGCGTGCAAAATCAAGGCAGCGAGGTTGCGGTCTACAAGGACCAACTCGCCGAGATCGAGCGCGATCTTGCCGCAGGGCTGATCGCAGCGCCCGAAGCCGAGGCCGCGCGCGTCGAGATCAGCCGCAGACTGCTCGCCGCGGCCGGCAGCGAGCCCGCAACGGCACCGAAATCCAGCCTCAAATGGCGCCGCGCGGCGGCCGTGCTGGCGCTCGTCGGCCTGCCGCTGGTTGCGATCGGCGTCTACGTGCCGCTCGGCTCGCCCAGGCTTCAGGACTTTCCGCTGGCGCAGCGGGAGCGCGGATCCGGGTCCGGCATGGCGCAGTCGCTCGAGAATCTGGTCGTGCAGGTCGAGCAACATCTGGAGAAGAATCCGACCGACGGGCGCGGCTGGAACGTGATTGCGCCCGTGCTGGCGCGGCTTGGTCGCTTCGACGACGCGGTGCGCGCTTATCGCAACTCGCTCACCTACAATGGCGAGAGCGCGGAGCGCCGGTCCGATCTCGGCGAAGCGATCTCGGCCGCCGCCGGCGGCGTCGTGACCGCCGAAGCCAAAACCGAGTTCGAGCGCGCGCACGCGCTCAGCACCGACGACCCCAAGGCAAACTATTTTCTCGGTCTCGCCGCCGAGCAGGACGGCCGCAAGGACGATGCCGCCAATATCTGGCGCGCGCTGCTGGCGAAAGCGCCGGCGGATGCGCCGTGGCGCCCTCTCGTGCAGACCTCGCTCGCGCGGGTCGGCGGCGGTGGCGCTACGATGCCGGCGCTGTCGGATGAGACACTTGCAGCCTCCAAGGACATGAAGGAGGGCGATCGCAGTGCCATGGTTCGCGGCATGGTCGAACGGCTCGCCACGCGCCTCAGGCAGAACGGCGACGACGTCGAGGGTTGGCTGCGCCTGGTGCGCGCCTATCTCGTGATGGGCGACCGCGACAAGGCGGTGGGCGCATCAACCGATGCCCGCCAGGCGGTTGCCAACGATACAGCGCGGCTGCGCCAGCTCAATGAAGGCCTCAAGACACTCGGGCTCGACGGATGACGACGTCAGGGCGAGACGAGCAGGGAACGGATACGCCATGACGCGCAAGCAGCGACGTATGACCATCATCGGCGGCTCGCTCGCCGTGCTCGCGCTCGCGGCCGCGCTGGTGCTCAACGCATTGCGCGACTCCATCGTGTTCTTCTCGACGCCGACCATGGTCGCCGAGAAGCACGTCGCGCCCGGCAAGCGGTTTCGTCTCGGCGGCCTGGTGCAGCCCGGCTCGCTCCAGCGCGGCGACAATCTCGCAGTGACCTTCGAGGTCGCCGACGGCGGCGCAAAGCTTCCGGTCGCCTTCAAGGGCATTTTGCCTGATCTGTTCCGCGAAGGGCAGGGCGTCGTCGCCGAGGGCGCGCTCGATGCCGACGGCGTGTTCAAGGCCGACACCGTGCTCGCCAAGCACGACGAAACCTACATGCCCAAGGACGTCGCCGATGCCCTGAAGAAGCAGGGGCACTGGAAGGACGATTACGGTGCCAAAGCTTCCGATAGCGTCAAGCCTGCGGCCACGACTGCGCAGGGCAATCCGCAGGGAGCAGTGCGGTGATCGCGGAGTCAGGACATTACGCGCTGGTGCTGGCGCTCGGACTGGCACTGATCCAGTCCATCGTGCCCCTGATCGGCGCGCGCCTGCGCGATGACGCGCTGATGAATGTGGCGCGCTCCACTGCGCTGGCGCAGCTCCTGTTCGTCGGTGCGTCGTTCATCGCGCTTGTGATGCTGCACGTAGCTTCGGATTTCTCGGTCGCCAACGTCTACGAGAATTCCCACTCCATGAAGCCGCTGCTCTACAAGATCACCGGCGTGTGGGGAAACCATGAAGGCTCGATGCTCTTGTGGGTGTCGATCCTCGCGCTGTTCGGCGGATTGGTCGCGGCCTTCGGCAACAATCTGCCGCTGTCGCTGCGCGCGCATGTGCTGGCCGTGCAGGCGTGGATCGCCAGCGCCTTCTATCTCTTCATCCTGTTGACCTCCAACCCGTTCCTGCGCATCGCCAACCCGCCGATCGAGGGACGCGATCTCAATCCGGTGCTTCAGGACATCGGTCTCGCCGTGCATCCGCCGATGCTCTATCTCGGCTATGTCGGCTTCTCGATCTCGTTCTCCTTCGCGATCGCGGCGCTGCTGGAGGGGCGGATCGACGCGGCCTGGGCGCGCTGGGTGCGGCCGTGGACGCTGGTCGCCTGGATCTTCCTGACGCTCGGTATCGCCATGGGCTCGTACTGGGCCTATTACGAACTGGGCTGGGGCGGCTGGTGGTTTTGGGACCCGGTCGAGAACGCCTCGCTGATGCCGTGGCTTGCCGGCACCGCGCTGCTGCATTCGGCTCTGGTGATGGAGAAGCGCAACGCGCTGAAGGTCTGGACCATCCTCTTGTCGATCCTGACCTTCTCGCTGTCGCTGCTCGGCACCTTCCTGGTGCGCTCGGGGGTCATCACCTCGGTGCATGCCTTCGCGACCGATCCAACCCGCGGCGTGTTCATTCTGCTGATCCTCTGCCTGTTCATCGGCGGCAGCCTGTCGCTGTTCGCGGGGCGCGCGACCTCGTTGAAGCAGGGTGGCCTGTTTGCGCCGATCTCGCGCGAGGGCGCGCTGGTGCTGAACAATCTGCTGCTCACGGTCGCCTGCGCGGTGGTGCTGTTCGGCACGCTCTATCCGCTGGCGATGGAGATGCTCGCCGACTTCAAGATGTCGGTCGGCGCGCCGTTCTACAACCTCACCTTCGCTCCGCTGTTCACGTTGCTGCTGCTCGCCGTGCCGTTCGGGCCGTTGCTGGCATGGAAGCGCGGCGATCTGCTCGGCGTCACCCAGCGGCTGCTCGCGGCAGGCGTTGCCGGGCTTGTCGCCGTCGCCATGGTCTGGGGCTGGGCGCGCGGCGGCAGCGCGCTGGCACCGCTCGCGATCGGGCTTGGCATCTTCGTCATCGCCGGTGCCGTCACTGATATCGTCGAGCGGACCGGCCTCGTGCGGCTACCGTTCGCAACGGCGCTGCACCGGGCCCGCGGCCTGCCGCGCTCGGCCTGGGGCTCCGCTTTTGCGCATGCCGGCCTCGGCATCGCGCTGATTGGGATCGTCTGCGAGACCACCTGGAACAGCGAATATATCGCGACGATGAAACAGAACGACGTCGCCCGTGTCGCCGGTTACGACGTGAAGCTCGACGGTTTGTTTCAGCGTCAGGGGCCAAACTTCCGCGAGATGATCGCCGAATTCAACGTCAGCCGTGACGGCGAGGCGCTCAGCGTGATGACGCCGTCCAAGCGCAGCTTCACCACCCGCGGCTCGTCGACCACCGAGGCCGCGCTGCTGACGCGCGGCGCAAGCCAGCTCTACGTCTCTCTCGGGGACACCACTGCCGAGGGCGCCATTGCCGTACGCATCTATCACAAGCCGCTGGTGCTGCTGATCTGGTGGGGACCGGTGCTGATGGCGTTCGGCGGCGTGCTGTCGCTGTCCGACCGACGCCTGCGGGTCGGCGCGCCAAAACCGGCGCGGGCCAAGCAGCGCCTGCAGCCGGCGGAGTGATCCGATGCGCCGGATGATGGCCGCGTTCGTCGCGCTGATGCTGCTGGGCTTGCCCGCGGCGCATGCCGTGCAGCCCGACGAGATCATGTCGGATCCTGCGAAGGAGTCGCGCGCACGCGACTTGTCGCGCGAGCTGCGCTGCATGGTTTGTCAGAACCAGTCGATCGACGATTCCGATGCGCCGCTGGCGCGCGATTTGCGGCTCCTGGTGCGCGAGCGCATCGCGGCTGGCGACAGCAATTCGCAAGTGCTCGATTTCCTGGTCGCGCGCTACGGCGACTTCGTGCTGCTCAAGCCGCGCTTCGAGCGCCAGACCATGCTGTTGTGGCTGCTCGCGCCGCTGCTGCTGAGTGGCGGCGGCCTGGCGCTGTGGCTGCAAATCCGCCGGCGCTCGCGAAGCGGTGCAGACGTACCAGCTCCGCCGCTCACGCCCGACGAAGAAGCGCGGCTCGCCGCATTGATGTCCGACGAGGCCACATCGCGCTGAAGAGGCACAAAGCGCGTGCGTGTTCCTGGAACCCTGTTAAGTTCCTGCGGGTTCACGATTTTCGGCCTGCGATAAACTGCCGCATCGGCATTCCTCGTTCATTACAAAAGTTTAACCCCGCCGCCAGCGCACGGTAAGGCGGCAGCCCCCATCTTCAGGTCCGTAAGGTGCCGTCGTCAGGCACCAAATGGATTTCAAGGCCCTGGAGATCTCTGCATGACCGACCGTTCCGACCTCTCGAACCTTCCGTCCTTCCGGCAGCACCGCCGGTCGGTTTTCTCGGCCCGCAAGATCGCGCTGATGGCCTCGGTCGTCGCCGGCCTCAGTGCCGCCGTCTACGGCTTTGGCACGTCGACCTCGCCGGCCGACCTGTTCTCGAGCCCGGCGCATGCGCAGGTCAATAACGAGGTCCGCAAGGTCGAACGCCCGATCGGTTTCGCCGACATTGTCGAGCGCGTGAAACCGTCGGTGATCTCGGTGAAGGTCAACATGAAGGAAAAGACCGCGAGCAACGACGATGGCGATGATTCCTCCTCGCCCTTCCAGCCAGGCTCGCCGATGGAGCGCTTCTTCCGCCGCTTTGGCGGTCCGGATGGTTTTCCGGGCCAGAAGGGTGGAGGTGGTCGTGGCCGCGTCGTGCAGGGCCAGGGCTCCGGCTTCTTCATCTCGGCCGACGGCTTTGCCGTGACCAACAACCACGTGGTCGACGGCGCCGACAAGGTCGAGGTCACGACCGACGACGGCAAGACCTACACCGCCAAGGTGATCGGTACCGACCAGCGCACCGACCTCGCTCTGATCAAGGTCGAGGGCAGCTCGAACTTCCCGTTCGCGAAGCTTGCCGACGGCAAGCCGCGGATCGGCGATTGGGTGCTGGCGGTCGGCAACCCGTTCGGCCTCGGCGGCACCGTGACCGCGGGCATCGTCTCGGCCAGCGGCCGCGACATCGGCAACGGCCCCTATGACGATTTCATCCAGATCGACGCGCCCGTGAACAAGGGCAATTCCGGCGGTCCGGCTTTCGACACCAACGGTGAGGTGATGGGCGTCAACACCGCGATCTACTCGCCTTCCGGCGGCAGCGTCGGCATCGCGTTCTCGATTCCCGCGAGCACCGTGAAGAGCGTGGTGGCGCAGCTCAAGGACAAGGGCTCGGTCAGCCGGGGCTGGATTGGCGTGCAGATTCAGCCGGTGACATCCGACATCGCTGATAGCCTCGGCATGAAGAAGGCCGAAGGTGCGCTGGTTGCGGAGCCGCAGGCGAACGGTCCGGCGGCAAAGGCCGGCATCGAGTCCGGTGACGTGATCACGTCGGTCAATGGCGAATCGGTCAAGGACGCCCGCGAGCTCGCCCGTACCATTGGCGGCCTGGCGCCCGGCGCGACCGTGAAGCTCAACGTGTTGCACAAGGGCGTGGACAAGGTCGTGAACCTGACCCTCGGGCAGCTGCCGAACACGGTCGAGGCCAAGGCTGACACCGACACTGACAGCGGCAAGGGTGCGAGCAAGGGTACCGACGTGCCGAAGCTCGGCATGACGGTAGCGCCCGCGAATTCCGTCGCCGGCGCCGGCAAGGATGGTGTCGTGGTTACCGAAGTCGATCCGAAGAGCGCCGCGGCCGAACGCGGCTTCAAGGAGGGCGACGTGATTCTCGAAGTCGGCGGCAAGAGCGTGAGCACCGCCGGCGACGTCCGCGACGCCATCAACACGGTGCGGACCGACAGCAAGAACAGCGTCTTGATGCGCGTGAAGAGCGGCGGCCAGTCGCGCTTCGTCGCCGTACCCCTTGCCAAGGGCTAGGCCTCAGGACGCCTACGAGATGAAGGGTGTCGCCGGCATCAGTCGCCCCCGCCGACGGCCCCCTTCGGGGAAGCAGCGCAACGTTTGCTTCCCCTGTCTACCTTCCGGTGGAATTACGCCCCCCTCCGTCGGAAGGCCTAGGGCGGTGAAGTCCCCCCAGCTTCGCCGCCCGCCTTTTTCTCGATGCCAGAGTCTCTCACTCGGCTTGCATGCGATTGCCGCTCGCGCCATGTTTAGAGAAGGTTCACTCCCTTGACCGTCGCCGAACGCACGATGCGCCTCCTCATCATTGAAGACGACCGCGAATCCGCCGACTACCTCGTGAAGGCGTTTCGCGAGGTCGGGCACATTGCCGACCACGCCTCCGACGGCGAGGAAGGCCTCACCATGGCCGAGAACGGCGATTACGACGTGCTGGTGGTCGACCGCATGCTGCCCAAGCGCGACGGCCTGTCGCTGATCGGCGCGCTCCGCGACAAGGACGACTCGACCCCGGTGCTGATTCTCTCCGCGCTCGGCCAGGTCGACGACCGCATCAAGGGCTTGCGCGCCGGCGGCGATGACTATCTGCCAAAACCCTATTCCTTCGCCGAGTTGTTGGCCCGGGTCGAGGTGCTGTCACGCCGCCGCGGCGGTCCGGCCGAGGACACGCTGTACCGGGTCGGCGATCTCGAACTCGACCGGCTCTCCCATCGCGTGGCTCGCGGCAAGGACGAGCTGACGCTCCAACCGCGCGAATTCCGCCTGCTCGAATACCTCATGAAGCATGCCGGTCAGGTGGTGACCCGCACCATGCTGCTGGAGAACGTCTGGGACTATCATTTCGATCCGCAGACCAACGTGATCGACGTGCACATTTCGCGGCTGCGCTCCAAGATCGACAAAGGTTTTGAGCGGCCGCTGCTGCATACGATCCGCGGCGCCGGGTACATGATCCGTGACGGGATACGCTGAAGCTCTATAAGAATAGAGATTTCGAGATTTTATCCCTCCGATCGCTTACCGATTTATTACCGGTATTAGCGCGCGTCTAAGTTGCTGATTTTCAACAATGCAACCCGTCAGAATGCTTTGTCCGTGACGCAATCGAAGAAGTGCCCATTTTAAAGGGCTTTCCTCATTTTGCTGGGTCTGGTTCCTTACCGCTTTTGCGCCGCGTCCCTGCGACACGCGTGACTGCCTGTGCGCTGGCAACGGCTGGTCCTAGTCCTTTGCCCCGCCCTCCCGGCTGTACGGCCTTCCTACGGCGGCTCCAGCGGAGCTCACGCTATTGCTGCGTCAGCGCATTCGCATAGTCGAACTGGTCCAGCTCGGCTGAGAGGGCGCGGATCACCGCTTCCTTGTTCAACCAAATCGTAAACGCGAACCTGTCCGAGACCTCGCCACTCGCCCTGCCGGTGACCGCTGCCCCTTGTCAGCGGTCATCGCGACCAGCGGAATGTGCACAGTGTGCTGCGGCCATGCGACACTGCCAAAGTGCTCCACACGCCCATCGATGGACGGCCGGCTTAATAAAGGGCTGAACGTGATTGAGTTCATGCCCGGCTTCGTTGAAGCGGTGTCGGAAGGCGACCCACTCGCCCAAGGCCAAAATGACCGACACGGACTTGCTACAAGACGGCAATGGCGTGATGGGGCGCTAAGGAATAAGGCGGCGCATCGCCGCTCCTATTTGGTAAAAAGCGGCAATCCAAAGCCAGCTCGAACATGACATAGAACCAGTCGGCCAGTTCAAGCGGCCAATCCAAAGATCGCACTTCACAAGATGCTCGTCTTCGATGTCGAAGAACGGTAAGTTCGCCAACGCGCCAGCGCGCCAGCGCGCCAGTACGTCATTCGGAAGACGTTAAGCGGGGCTTACTTCAATCGACTTGCAGACATCCGGCAGCGTTTTGAGCCATACTCTCAAATCGTCGGGCAGGATGATCGTACGCCTCCCGTGCTTCTTGGCCTTGAGATCACCGCTGCTGATCGCCTCGCGAATGGAGGTCAGCCCGATCCCGGTGAGGGCGCTTGCCTCCTCTGGTGACACCGACAGCCGTTCCGAGAGCGGTACCTTTCCCTTCTGCCCGAACTCGTTCATCACTTAAGTCCCTTATCGTTTGCGGGCCACAACGGCGTGGCTAGTCGCGTCGCCCGTTCTCGACCTGCGATTCCGGCACAGGCGACAACCTCACGCGCTTCCTTTGCGTGGCTTGCTACGCCGTCAAAGAGCGCATCGGAAAACGTGATCATCGCCCACATCATGCAATTGGCCGTGCCGGAGGAAAATGGTTGTCAAAAATGCGTGGTGCAATTGGATGCCAAAGCGAATGAAAGGAAAGGTTCTCGTCTTCCCAATTTCTTCGCCCCTATCGGCGGCATTTGGAGAGAGAGGCACGTCAAGCCCCTCCTACGCAGCTGATCTAGGTCGCTGCTTGCAAGCAATCGTCTGCGTTCTTAGGCTTCGTGGGTGATCTACCAAACATTGCCGGCCCCGCGGTGAAGTTAGGATTTGGTCCTTACCTCAGTCAGATTACTTCAAGCTGTAATCCCAACAGGAATTGCCGGAACAATTTGATAGGTCGGGTAGTCTCCGGCAAACTGAAATCATGAGAGAGTTCACGCATCGGACTAGCACATAGAGTCAACTGATGGAGAGTTGCGCCTCAATGCGGCTGTGTTACTACGCCCACTCTCGAATCGAGGAGCTAGAAGTGGCGAAGAAGGCAAAGAAGACGGCTACGAAGAAGAAACCTGTGCGTCGCGAATACACAAAGGCTGACGTGAAGGAGCTGCGCGCTCATTCGAAAGCGAAGACTCCGGTTGCAAAAATTGCGAAGCTCACAAAGCGTTCCGAAGGCTCACTCCGCCAGAAGGCGCTCAAGCTTGGAATCCGGCTCGGTCACCAGCGCTAGAAGGCGGCATCATGACGCTCTTCAATAGAATGTTCTCGACCAGAACGTTGTTGCAAATCATCTGCGTTCTCGTCGCTGTTGTCGCGATCGGTCTGGAGAAGGAGCGCCGCTCGGCAAGCCGATGAGCGGACGACTGCCCACGCACGCGCGCTTCGACGGCATAGAGTTCGCCGATCCGGCGCAACGTCTCGGCCGCCACCAGCGAGCCGGTCGCCTCAGCGACCTCGTAGAACTTGCGTCTTGTGTGCGCCCAGCAGGCGGCGAGCACGATATCTCCATTACCGGTCAACCGCTCGAATCCGGCGTAACCATCTACGTGCAGGACGCCCCTTGAACCGTTAGAGATGCGCCACCGGTCGCTCCGCTTTCCGGTCCGGCGCGAACAGATGGACCGCCGCCGGCGGTTCCGGTCCATTCCAGGGGCGTTGTTCGCGCGCATAGACCCAGAGCCGTCCTGTCTTCGTTCGTCCACGGCCCGGATCGAGCACCGGAATCGGCGTGTCGTCCGCAAACAGATGGTCGGAGGCGAACACGTTTTTGCACAATCGCTCATGCAGGGCTTCCAGCCACCAGCATGCGCCGCCAACTCATCCGGCCAGCGTCGAGCGTCCGAGATCGACGCTGTGGCGGGCGAAGATCTGCGACTGCCGATAAAGCGGCGTGTGATCACAATATTTACCGACCATCACCTGCGCGAGCAGCGCCGGTGTGGCCAGTCCACCAGCGATCAGCCGCTCCGGCGCCGCCGCTTGCACGACTTCGTTGCAGGCGCGGCAGGCGTATTTCGGGCGAGTAATGTGCACCACACGAAGCTGCGCCGGCACCCAGTCCAGCATCTCGCTGACGCTTTCGCCGATCGCATGGAGCGCACCACCACAACAGCCGCAGGTATCACCGACGATCGCGAGCACAACGTCCTCGCGCGGCAGATGATCGGGCAGCGGTTTGCGTTTCGGGCGTCCGTTGTCGGTCTCGGCGATGACTATCGGGCGGCTCTCCCGGATGCGGGCAATGTCACCGTCGAGGTCTTCAAGCGCGAGCGCCAGTTGATCGGCATCCAGGCGTTCGGAGCGACGCCCGAACTGCGCTCGCTGCAACTTCTTGATGATGAGTTGGAGGCGCTCGATCTCACCGTCGCGGCTGTCGACGACAACAGCCATCTCGCTTACCAGACGGTGCAACAGCGCCGTATCGGACGGCAGATTGTTGAGATTGAGCTGCATGTCCGATTCTGCTTGAACACGCTGATTCGAAGAAGCAACTTCGCTATATTCTATGCGGGTTTCTGCGATTCAGCTACGAGCGCCGGCTTCCACACGCGCTCGGGTGCGCGCCAGTCGATGCCTTCGATCAGCATCGCAAGCTGTGCCGGCGTCAATGTGATCGAACCGTCGTAACCCGGCATTGCCGGCCAGGCAAAGCGGCCCTGGTCGATCCGCTTGGTGAACAAGCAATGCCCATTGCCATCCCAGAACAGGATCTTCAGCATCGATGCTTCCTTACCGCGGAAGGCAAACAGGTGACCCGAGAACGGGTCCTTCTTCAGCGTCTCCTGAACCAGCACGGCAAGCCCGGCCATGCCCTTGCGCATGTCGGTGTAGCCGAGCGCCAGGTGAACTTTTACGCCCGCGGGAACAATCATCATGATGCAATTCCCCCGCTCTCAACGCGCGCTCGCACGGCATTGGGATCGCTGCCGGCGGGAGCAAAGACACGCCGCCCGTCGGGCAGATCAACGGCCATCATTCCCTCGGGAGGTTGCACAAGATCACGCAGAACGCGGGCCGCCGCCATGTCATCGGCAAGAGCGACGGGAACAAGCTTCGCGCGTTTCTTTTGCGCCACGCCGAACTCTACTCGCCAGCGGAACAAGAGCCTCGTGTCGATCCCATGCTTGCGCGCAACGCCGGAGACCGTCGCTCCCGGCTGCCCGCTTTCTATCGCGATTGCGAGCTTCTGTTCGTCGCTGAAGAACCGCCGGGCGGGCGTCGCTGGTGCTCGCGGAACGTCATTTGCAGATCCTGTCAAGCTGCTTTCGGAACCCAATTCCTTAGCACTAGTGCTAACGACGGGGCGGGCGGAGGGGTGAAGATGCGCACGCCAGTCGATTTCAACCCGCCGTCGTCGAGCCGGTCACGCCATTTGCGGAGCGCATAGGGCGACAGAGACAGCGCCGCAGCGTATTCGCGTATGCCCATTCCGCTCCAGTTCATCGCCTCCACGTGCATCGCCCAGAACGCTTGCATGGCGCGATTGCGCACGTCCATGCTCACGCTAAAGCGTCGTCGCAGCCCATTTTCTCGCTGTTCAAGGCGCTTTTCACGGCGCAATTCCGCCTGATATTCCGTGAGCTTGCATGCAGCTTCCTCGCCAGCAAGCGCCTTGAGCCAGCGCACGAACGTCCCCTCGTCCAATCGATGCTGACGGCAATACGCCTTGCGCGAAACGCCGCTACGCTGCCAGGCCTCGATGTGAATCGACCACCATTCGCGCCTGGCTTTGTTCTGGAAATGTTTTGGACCCACCGGAGATTCTCCAATGCAGCAGAGAACCCGAATTGGAACGAGAACACACTATCGAAGAGTGGTGCAGGACTCGGACGCTTACGGGCCGTTGAAGGATGGCAAGATAAAGCGAGATTCCTCGCTGCCGGAACTTCGTTCCTAAGTGTTTGTCTGCACATTGGTTTTATGCGGCTCGTTTGAAACGAGTGAGGTGAGGCGGGGGCGCTGCAGATGCTTCCTTCTTTGTTTTCAACGGTCCGAGCGGCGTCGCCCGCGATGTGTGGGAAGCGCGAGACCGAAGCGCTTACGCTGAAGTAAGCATTTCTGCGCTCCTCCGCGATTGTTGCATTTCGGCTCTTGCGGGATGCCTCTCGACTTCCAATCGTCGTCTCATGGCACGCGACGAAGACGACTTCCGCATCCGTCCCGGTAAGGTCCGTGATCGCAGTGGTGCACGGACGAGTGCGCGCCGGATCAATGGGATTCGCCGACGGCCGGCCAGCTTCCTCGGCGAGGTTCAGCAGGCCATTCGCCGGGCGGGCGGCAACCCCGACCGCGCGGGTAGGGCCGGAAAGGGAAGTGGCCGGTTCAATGCGCGGGGCAGGGGCGCTGCGACGGCGCTGACGCTGAAGGATCGGAGCGCGTGGAGTCGGGACGGGAGCGGCTTGCGCACACGGGCACGACGCGTAGCGGTGAAGGCTCGTGTGGTGAAGCTCAACCCGCAGCGCGGAGCCGCGCGCGGTCGGCAGTTCGTTGGCGCCAAGGCAGTGGACGCGCACTTCCGCTATCTCCAACGTGACGGTGTGACGAAGGATGGAGAGAAGGGCCAGGTCTATTCGGGTGAGCGCGACGTGGAGGATGGTCGCGCCTTCCTGGACCGGGGCCGCGATGACCGCCACCAGTTCCGCTTCATCGTCTCGGCAGAGGACGGTGTAGACCTTGCCGATCCGCGCGAGACGACCCGCGCCTTGATGAAGCAGATGGAGGCCGACCTCGGGACCGAGCTCGACTGGATCGCGGTCGATCACCACAACACCGGCCATCCCCACACCCACATCCTCGTTCGGGGTATCACCGACGACGGCAAGACCCTCAACATCGCCGGCGACTATATCGCCTACGGTATTCGCGAGCGCGCCAGCGAGATCGTTACCCGGGAACTGGGCCGGCAGACCGAGCTTGAGGTAACGAAGCAGCTTGAGCGAGAAGTGGATGCCGATCGTTTCACCCGGCTCGACCGGATGCTGATCGCGGAGCAGCAGGGGAAGGAGTTTTCCGATCTGCGGCCCGACAAGGACATGCGCGACACGTTTCGCCAGAATCGCGCGCTGCTGATCGAGCGGGCCCGCAAGCTGGAGCGCATGGGGCTGGCAACCGAGGTCGAGACCGGGCAATGGATCGTGTCGTCAAAGGCCGAACCAGCGCTGCGCGAGCTTGGCGAGCGCGGTGACATCATCAAGACCATGCACCGGGCACTGGAACGAGAGGGCTTGGTCCAGGATCGGCATCCCGCAAGCTACGTCGTGCACCGCGAGAGCGCGACCGAACGCATCGTCGGCCGGGTGCTCGACAAAGGCTTAGGCGGGGACGAGATGGGCGAGCGGGTCCGGCTGGTGATCGACGGCGTGGACGGGCGCGTGCACCACATCGAGATGGATGCTGCCCGCGCTGAGGAAGTGGGCCGGGGCATGATCATTGCGGCCGGCTCCGCCCCTCCGGGGCCGCGCGCCGCCGACCGCAATATCATCGACGTAGCCGGCGAGGGGGGCGTCTATCGTCCGTCCGAGCATCTGGAGCGGGCGCGCGCCGCCATCGACCGCTTAGACGGCGATCCCGAGGCCTTCGTTCGCTCCCACGTCCGCCGGCTGGAGGCGCTGCGCCGGGCCGGCCATGCAGAGCTGATCGATGCGGATCACTGGCGTGTCCCTGCCGATCTCCCCGAGCGCGGTCAGGCCTACGATCTCGCACGGGACCGCGCGAACATCCGAGTCAGTGTTCTTTCTCCCACCGGCCTTGGCCAGCAGATCGGTAATGACGGAGCGACCTGGCTCGACCGCGAACTGGTCTCCCGCCATCGTGTGGCGCTTGCCGACGATGGTTTTGGTCAGGAGGTGAGGGCGGCCCTGGACAAGCGCAAGCGAGCCTTGGTGGGCGCGGGCCACGTTACCGACCTCGGTAATGGCCGCGTCCGTGCGCCCACGGATCTGATCCAGCGGCTTGAGGTGGCTAACATCGAACGAGCCGGCAAGGCGCTCGCCGCCCAACGCGGATTGCCATGGCAGCCCGTCGCTCCAGGCGCTCACGTCAGCGGTCAGCTCGTCGGTTCCACTCAGCTCTCCAGCGGCCGGTTCGCCATCATCGAAACCCTGAGCGGCGATGGCGGTCTCGGCTTCAGCCTCGTACCGTGGCAGCCCGTGCTCGACAAGCGCATCGGGCAATACATCTCCGGCTTCATGCGCAATGACGGCGGCATCGAATGGAGCTTGGGCAGAAAGCGCGGGCTCGGGTTGTGAGCAGAAGAGCAAGCCTTGCCTGCTTGGGCCAAGCAGGCCGAACCAGCGCCATCCCGTCAAGGCTGGCGCGTTCCGCGCCCCCGCTTCGCGGCTTGCGGCCTTGACCGGATGTCGCCGGCCCGGCAAGGGCTTGCCGAGCAGGTAAGGTTTAACGAGGAGCGGAACGCTCCCCCATCCTGACACGGGATTCGGGGGATGAGCATCGGCCTTCGTGCAAACGCCGCTTGAAACGGCTTGGGATATTGGCAACCAACGAACAGAAATCGTCGGCAGCAAGTATCTTTGCGCTCCGCTACGACGGCTCGACTTTCTGAATTCAGCTCTGAGCTTCCTCGTTGTTCCTCGTCCGATGGACCTGACGAAGGAGCGTCGGAATGACGGTGGAAGAGGAAAGAAACGGGCCTGGTCCGGCCAATGACAACGGATCGCGCTCCGGTCAGTCGCTTGACCCGCGCATTCTGCGGATTGCAGAAGCCATCGGCCGACAGCTCCGGTTTCGGCGGTGCTGATGTCGCCATGGACTGACCTCGCGGCGACCGGCGCGAGTTTTCTCACCCGCGCCGCCGCCGATCCGATCCATCAACGCGCAATGATCCTGGCGCTGGCGAAGAATTATCTGGGCGGGCAGGGCGATCCCTGCGATCCCTGGTATCGCCGCTATATGCCAATCTAGCGGGCTTGCCGCCGTTGTTGATCCAGGTCGGGGACCGCGAAACCGTGCTGGATGATTCCGTCATGTTCGCCGACAAGGCGCGTGCCGTCGGTATCGATGTTAGTCTGGAAGTCTGGGACGGCATGATCCATGTCTTCCAGATGTTCGATCTTCGAGAGGCGCGTCACGCCATTGCATCGATCGCCGGATTTCTGAACCGGCACCGTCACATCAAGGCCGAGAGGGGATCATCATGAACGTCAGGGCCGCCGATCCCCGCGGTCATTCCGACAGCGAATTCCATTTCTCGGAACAACCGCAACTGTCCGAGGAACTGCGGATGCTGCGTGAGCAGGTCCGCCGTTTTGTCGAGAAAGAGGTCGTGCCGCATGGCGAGGCGTGGGAGCGCGAGGGAAAAATCCCGCGCGAGATTTATCGCCGCATGGGTGCCACTCGGCTTTCTCGGCATGCGTCACGCCGCCAAATATGGCGGCACCGATATGGGGCCGCTGACGTCGATGGTGTGGACGGAAGAGCTCGGGCGCTCGACCTTTGGTGGCATTACCTCGTCGGTGCAGGTTCACACCGACATGTCGGCGGTCCACATCACCCTTCGCGGCACGCCGGAGCAAAAGCAGAAATATCTGCCCGCGATCATCCGCGGCGAGACGATCTGCTCGATCGCGGTGACCGAGCCCGATGCGGGCTCCGATGTCGCGGGGTTGAAGACGCGCGCCCGCCGCGACGGTGATGACTGGGTGATCACGGCTCAAAGATGTTCATCCCGAATGCGGTCTATGGTGACATCCTGATCGTCGCCGCGCGCACCGATCCCGCGGCCAAGGGCAGCCGCGGCATCTCGCTGTTCATTGTCGAACGGACGACGCCGGGCATATCGGTGATAAAACTCGACAAGCATGGCTGGCTTTGCTCCGACACCGCGGAGATCGCGTTCCAGGATGTCCGTATTCCCGCCGCAAATGTGCTCGGCGAGGAGAACCGCGGCTTCTACGGCATCATGGAAACGTTTGAGAACGGGCGGATCTGCATCGGCGGCATCTGCGCCGGCGAATCCGCCAAGGCGATCGAACTCACGACCAAATTATGTGAAGACCCGTCAGGCGTTCGGCGGTCCCTTGTGAAACCAGCAGGCGGTACGGCTCAAGCTCGCCTCGCTCGCGACGAAGGCCGCGGCCGCCCGGGCGCTGGCCTATCACGCGGCGGAACTGGTCGAAGCCGGCAAGCCGTGCCCGCGCGAAGTGTCGATGGTGAAGGCGCTGCCGCCGGAAGTGCTGCACGAGGTCGTGCATGGCTGCCTGCAGCTGCACGGCGGGACCGGCTTCATGCGCGGCACCCCGATCGAGCGGACGGTGCGCGACGCCCGCGTGCTGACCATCGGCGGCGGCGCCACCCAGGTCATGCTGGAAGAAGTCGCGAAAAGGATGTGAGCTGCGCTTCCTCTTCCTTCTCCCCTTGTGGGAGAAAGCGGTGCGAAAAAAATATAAAAATCAGATGGTTAGCTACTCGGCATCCCTATAGTGCCCGATCAGCTTTGCAGGCTTCGGGCTCGACAGCCTCAAGCCTCAGTTGTTTGGACACATCTCGCCTGTTGGCTGTTACCGACAACTGGGTAGTCAGACCGGCAGCATCACGTCCACAACGATGCCTTCAACCGGCGAACCCCGACAGTCCGGCACGAGATTCCCCCAAACCGGACGTGTCGGGGACATGCCAAGATCGACGCGATTGACTCGAAGCGGACGGAGCCATTTGAGGCAACTGCCTTTGGCGGCACAGAGGGAGGCGTGCGTGGCTTTAAAGCATGGAATGTTTGGAGAATTCAGTACTTTGCAACGACGGGGCCACCAAACCTGTACGCTATTCCTATCATTCCGATATGCGTATTGATTTTCAAATTCGTGGCTACCGTTGCAACTGAAACACCGGGGGATACTAGTAACAGCGAATTGCTCCACGTTCCGAAGTCCGAGTAACGATACTCAGCACGAAGCATCCAGTTTGCGAAGATCTTCGCGTCGACGCCGACTCCGGCCGTCCAGCCCGTTCGGATGGAACTGTTCGTCGCCGTCGCGGCAGCGGGGATTGCTGTTGGTCCGCAAAGAGGATCAGTGAGGCTGGTTTCGCAGGTGATGGAGTTGGAGAACTTCTGGAACGCAATACCGCCGGTCCCATAGAGCAGAACATTGGGGGTTACCAGATATCCGAGCCGACCCCGCACATCCGCATCCCATTTGGCTCTTACACTCGATACATCGACTCCGGGTCCCGGGACACCCAAAATGCAAGTGACCGTGCAGCCGGGCGCCCCCACAGTCGTGACGGTGCTGTCAAAATAGGCGACATCGACGACAATGCCTGCAACCCACTGAGCCGCGGACTGATAGTCGTATCCGGCAAAGCCCCCATAACGACCGCCCAAGGGGTTAAAGCGCCTGGGCGAACTACCGTCTACCGTCGGGGGAGGAATGACAAAGCCCGGTGCGTCAACGGCAATCGACGTCGTCGTCCAATTGGCGTTGGCCTGCTCGCCGCCGAGCGAGGCTCCAACATAAAAGCCTGTCCAAGTCGAAACGGTTGCTTCGGGCGCTTTATACTGAGGGGCTTTCACAACCATGTCAGCAGCGGATGCGCCCATTGCGTTGGCCGCGAGAACGGATACAGCCAAAGCAAGTTTTTTCATAAAAAGCCCCAACCACGCGCCGAATGGTACAACCCAAAGCTTAAACCAGTTCATCGCGCTCAGATGTAACGTTCAAGCAACAGTCCTGGCATTTCGGTCACCGGGTTCCACCCTTCCAACGCGTCCGCCGACATGCCGAACGCCAATCGCCTGACAATCGGCATCATGGCGCTGGTAACTGAGTAAGACCAACGGGAAGGCAGCGGATGATGGCGATTTGCCGCCCGTTGTCGAACGGCCACAAGACCGGCATTAGCCTTGAGTAGCCATTCTGGAGCAGCTTAGGGGACATTTCCAGGAAGCGAGGCTGCGCCTCGCAAGGAACGGTCCCCGACGGTCAACTTGAGCGTCATTCGATCACATCAACCGGTCGCTTTGCAAAAACGTTCCTCGCCACGCAAAAAGCCTGCCTCGCTCCGTGATACCACCACCCCATTCTTTCGAAAACAAATCTGGATTCGTTTTTCGAAAGGTGAAGGATCTTCTCGTTGACAAAAACCTTGTGCGGACTTCTGGGGGCGCCGTTTCTTTCAACGGGAATGACTTCGGCATCATAAATCAGGCCATGCAATTCTGCGAAGATCATCGCTTCGATGATCAATAGATCCATGCAATACTTTTTGTATTTATCATCACCGCGGAATTTCGTGCTTTGCGGATGATGTTTTCTGCTCGCCAACCATGCATAGGTCGATCCTGAATCAAACAGGAAAGCGGCGGCGGCTTCCACACCGTCTTTATCCTTTACTGCAAGCGCGAAAGCTTTCTGACGACGAGCACTGTTCTCGATGAGTGTCTCTGCAACGCTTAGCGGGGCATAGCTCTGCTCGCCGTGACTAATAAGATTGCTCTCGTAAAACTTACAAAAGTCGGACGCTGAGATGCTCTCTATCTTTGTTCGTCCTGCTGTTGTTTTATATCTGGCTCTTCCGTCTTTTGAAATGGTTTTCAGGACGTTGTCTCTGGCTTGCGCATACGCGTCAGCACGCTCATAATTTTGCTTGCTGGGTCGACGGATGTATTTGGGCATTTCGATACATTCAAACCCAGCTTTGATAAACGCGTCGCGAATGATGCCTGAATCAATATCCAGGATGAAGTGGCAATAACCAATCGATCCAGGAAGCTGCTTGATAATATCGGCAACCGCACCTCGTTTCTCTTCATCACTTATGTGTTTGTCGAGAAAGACAAATGAGCTCAGGCGTCTCCAGTTATCCGAACTTGTGATCCTTGGAAAAAGGCCCATGACGTTTGTTTGGCAATATGGAAAGGCGCATATGAGCTTTCCGGCTCTATTGAATGCTTTGGCGACACGGAGCTCCTTCCTGTACGCGATATCCACGAACCAGGGCTGCGAAAAGATCGATATCTCGTCAAGGTGCGCGTCCGCAATCCAGTCGCACTTGCTCCGACCCTTCGGCGCGAGCATCGTCGTCAAAAGCCTGCCCCTTCGATTTTCGAAGGGCGCGATGTTCAATACCATCCAGCGCTTGATCGTCCAGTCCATTGGCACGCTCGAACTCGTCCGCCATTTCGCGGACCACGCCAGGCAATCCCCTCACGTTCTTAATTTTCAAGATCGTCAGGATGAGCCCCCGCCGAGGCCTCGGTGGCTTACTCAGAGTACCCGGGAGCAACGCAAAAGTGAGTGCGCAGAAGGATTACCCAAATCGAAAAGCCGCGCTGGAGCTCCAGCATATTCGCCGACCCCGCGTTTGTCGTCCGCCCGATGCTGCTGCCGCCGAAGCCGCGCCGTACGACCGATGAAGAGCGCGACATTTTGGATGCGCGCACCGTGAGATGAGGCGAAGGGCGCTGACCGCTGCAGGATAACGCGCTAACGATTGTGATGCGCGGAGCAGAGAAGGAAGATACAGCCGCCGCCTAGGTCGTCGCTCTTTGATTTAGATCAACGTGCCCGACTTTTGTCGGCCGAGTGCTCGGGCATGAAACCAGGCGAAGAACCACACCGGAGTGAGGACAAGTCGCCACCTAAGCCGTCGCGACTAGAGGAGGCTCGCCCGATCATCGAACAGTACGCCGCAGACCTTCGAGGGATCATCGAGAAACACAGGGCATGACTGACTGATACTAATGACCAAAACGATCCTGCGTCGCGGTTGTCGTTGGCGAGGACTTTCGACCGCCTGTTAGCGGCCGTGCGTTCGGTTATATCATGCAATCACGCACCCCGAGTTCGTCTAAAACAACGCCGCTCCGCAACTCGTGCGCAGCAGCCGTCAAATGAAAGCCTACGATCAGACCGGCCGCCTTAAAGTCAGGAGAGCAACGGGGTCCCAGAGCTCGATAGAAAGTCCGGCTTCCAATATCGCAACGGCGCGTTGCTCATCCGCGATGAGATCAGCCCATAAGATGCGTTCCATCAACGCGCCTCAAAATTATCCCCAAGGGTATCTCAAAACCCAAACGCATGCCTGATTTGCCGCAGCATAGCCATGGCCGCGTCGGTGTACCGACCGTGGGTTAGGTATTGATCCACCTGCGCTGTACTGATCAGCGCCACAACTGCCGCCATGAAGCCCTTAAACATTGCGCCTCTCCTCTTTGAAGGAGATCACCAACCCGGCGTGCCCAGGTTCAAACCATTTCAGAATTCCGTGGGCCGCAATTCGCGTCCCCTATGCAATGGCAACATGGTGACAATTGCTGGTGACGAATTCCTTAACTGCGGGACCTCAGGAGCCTCTTTGCCGCCGCGTCAGCTTTCAGTCGAGCCTAAAAGCGCGAACCACATTCTCGCGATCCCTTCGCAGATCCGCTTCAAGTTCTTCGACAATTCCGTGAAGCAGGCACGCGGCAAGCGGATCAGTAACTTCTCAGCGATCGAGGCTACCAAGTTATTTCCTTAAAAATTTCCGATCGTTTTCTGTGGTTTCTAATCAGTTAAAGAAGGATGTCGCCCCAATACCAGACATAACAGTGAGTTGGTGTTGTTCGGGTTGGGGGCCTAGACGCGACCTGGTTCCCCCGCCATCAGGGGCGCCGCGAGATTGGCCGGATGGTCAAAGGAGATATCCACCGGACTTGGCCCGCGCGGGCATCGCGAGGTTTAGTTTGCGTCCCACTCCAAGAATGGAGGGAGGAGAGTTTGATCTCCGGGACCTTCGACTAACCGGCCCGCTGCGCGAAGACACGTCCGCTAGTGCGGCTTACTCGACCTTGCTGCTTATGGAAGCGTTGCAATCGAACCGTAGACTGCCAGGCGAGTGCGGCCCAGCCGCTGGCCGATCTCGCTCGCGGTCATGCCATTGTCGAATAGCGCGAGAAGTTGCGCTTCTTCCTCGGGGGACCACGAACGGATTTCCAGTCTATTGTTTGACATCGGCCATCCACGCCAGCGAAAGCACCGCGAATATTCCATTCTAGGGCAGAGGTAGAAATGACTCTTCTCCGCCTCAAAGATCCTCGAACGAGACTTCGATAAGATTTCCACTCGACCAGACTAGGCGGCAGCTTCGGATGATGCGATCTTTCTCGAGCATTAGTTTGAAAGTGGAGTTCACGTGCCGCTTCGACGGAAGCTCAACTGATGCCCCTCTTCCGACATGTTGACCACGCGGCAGCGTAAGCTGGCGCCGTCGCCCGAAATGTAGGCGACCTCGTCCACATCGATGCGCTCCAGCTTTCGACGTTCTATCATTTCATTACAGCCGCAACGAGATCTTCGCCGGATGTGCACCTTGTCTCTAGCAGCCGAAATTGTCTCGCGATCTGTGTTGCCAGGCCTGATCGTTCCGTAGCGAGAGCTTTTCTTTGCTCAAGCATGTCGTGTCCGTCACGCTCGAGCACTGATGAAGATGTGATTTTCAGACGAGGGCCCCATGAGCGTCAAAGCCATGACGGCGACCATTCTTCAAGAGAAGATGATGTTGCGCGGCGTGCATTCGCTGAGACGATCTGACTATGAAGAGGTCGTGATCTTCCCCCGAAAAAGTGGACGGGTTTAAGCAGCTTTTAGCTCCATTTCGATCGGGGCGATATATCCGATGGCGGAATGGAGCCTGGTTCGGTTGTAGAAACCCTCGATGATGGCGAAGATATCGCGTTGGGCCTCGGCGCGGTTTGTTGTAGTCGCGATGATAGACGAGCTCGGTCTTCAAGGTATGGAAGAGGCTCTCCATCGGGGCATTGTCGTAGCAATCGGCCTTGCGACTCATGGATGCGGTGATGCCGGCGCCCGCGAGCGCGTCGCGATAGGCGCGTGAGGCATATTGGGCGGATTCAAATGGTCGTCGCAACACCAGGAGGCTGAGGTTGCGATGAACGTGGTAAGGCGTCGATCGGCGCGGTCAGGACGAGCCCCATTGCCATCGCCAGGACGGCCGTCTGCAGGACGCAATGAACAGAATAGATTTTGAGGGGCGCCGACCCGCGTGACGCGTCCGTCAGACGATGGTCGCGGCGAGCATTTCCGGGTCCGGATCGAGGGATTCGGCGTCGGCACCTCCGCAGACCCCGAGCATTGTTCTCCCGGCGAGGTTTCGCGGGTTCGAATTTATGTGCGAAATCTGCGTCGAACTTGTCCGGTCGCGAGAGCTTAGCCTTGTGCGAACTCCGCATCGCCGATCTGGCGGACTACAATACCTCGCGGGTTCCAGACCGATTGCTCGATTTTCGTCGTGACCAACTGGGTCAGCTCTTCGAGCCAGAGCCCCTCAAGACGTTCCAGGCGGCCTGATAGGTTTGGTCGAACGTCTTGCGGGATTCCGCCAACGCGGTACTGAGCACCGCCCAGGAATCGTTGCCTGCCTGCTTGAGCTTTTGCAGACGTGCTCCTGCTTCAGACGCGTCGGATTACCCAACCTGGCAATCGCTTTGCGCAATCTACTTGTTCGTCTTACCCGATCGCTTGAGGGCGTTTTTGGTGATGCGTTTCTCGATATCCGCCATCGTTGTGGCGAACGCTTCGCGCAGCTGCTCCGCGTGAGCTGCGCTCTCCGGTTCACTGAGATATGCAATCTTGATCAGCAGCCTGTTCAGCAGATATGTGATCCGTAAATTTTCCGAGTGTCGGGATCGCAGGGCCGTGATCTGCCGGCGCATCTCGGCGAGATCGAGGGTCTCGTGTTTCGATGGCCTCTTCAAAATGTCACTCGCGCGTGTGGCCAGCGAACGAAGCCAACGCGCCGAGTATGATGGCGCGAAGGCTTTCGCCTGGGTGGACCCCGGACGGGGCAATGTCCGGTGCGCAAAGCTAACGCTCCAATGCGCCGCCGCAATCACAGTCTCAAATTAAGATTGATGTCCGCGCTGCGGGTTAATTCTGGAACTGGTCAGGCTTGGTCTGCTCACGATGCTTCTGCGGGGTGAGGTTAATTCTGTTTCGCCGCGATGCTCGCAGGTTCATCCAAAGCAGCACCAAGCCTGCTATGATGAAGAAGACTGTCAGGAGATCCAGCAAAAGCGGGAGCATGAGAACCGATCTCGATTCTAACTGGCGGCCGATGCATGGCGCCTGTGGCCTGTTGAAAATCTGGCATGTGTTGCAGCCCAGCGATATCCAGGCAGCACCTTCTGCGTTCATCGTAGCTGTCATCCGGTCAGTAAATTGACCAGCGACACCGGCGAGGCTCCGGGAGTTGCACAGTCACGTATGAGCGCCGTGAGAATCGCTTTATGATCAGCTCAGCCAAACCTCACGGGGGAAGCGGCGAATGGTTAGGCCCGGCGCGCCTCGCCGGACGTAGGGGCGTGCTGGGCCGCGATTGCTCATAAATCGAAGTCGCTGGTTCATGCTGACCCGCCTTTGCTTCACTAGGCATCAAGGTACGGAACGGCGAACTTTTCGCAGATCGAGGCAAAGGTCTTCTTTGCTTCAGCATTCTCAAAGCAAAACCGCGTGCCCCTGTCAGCTCGCTCGATCCACCAGTCAATCTTGCTTCCCCGCGCAATACGGGATGCTTCTGCACGGAGTTGATCCAGTTGCCTGCCGTAGGCTCGTACAATCAAACAATCGGTTTTGACCATGGAAGTACCTCTGAAAGAAAATCAAACAAAATGGATGTTTCTTAAGGTTCTTGGTCGCGTGACTCAGGCGCTGCTCAATGGCTAGTCACGAAAGCGGGCAGGGGACACAAGCGGCGGTCCTGACCGCTCGTCGGTTCATGCTGGCGGGGCTTGTCATTCGGGGAAAGGCCGCGATGCATTATGTCGCGAGACTGAAAACTCAAGGATAAGGAAAAGTCCGCCCGCCAATGCCAGGGCTGTCAGTAACCTGGCCGCGCCATTCATTATCCTGCCACATCGGACCTTCTGGTTCCTCTTTGAAAGTTTGACGGCTCAATTCGATTGCCGCTGCTTGCGCAGCGTCGATATCCGGTAGCTCCAGCACGACGTCACCGAAGACAGAAATGCCGCCGTGGACATGGAAGAAGAAGCGGATCATCCAGGCGGCTCCCCTCCAAGAGCCGCGGCGAGCGCGCGCGTCTCAGTCCGCCAATGTGGGAACCAGATAAATAGACCGGGTGAAAGCTGGAGGGCAACTCTTTTGAGGGAGATGAATGTCTCTTAGGAGGTAGCTGGTTGGGTCAGAGCGAAAGCTGCCGAACTTCCCCTGGCCGCAGCGCATCTGGTTTCGCGCGCAAGCGGTGCTTCAAGAGCTTGGCGACGCGGGCATCGGGGACGACTCGCGCAACCGCATCCGTCGCCTTCTCTGGTGGCACCGCTGCCACCCAGTACGACCGTCTCCCATCGGACGAAACGACCGCGACGATGGGTAAGTGGACCATCATCAAAGAAATCCATACTGAAAAGTCAACTGTAGGGTTTAGGATTTGGTGATTCAAGCCTTGCGAGCAACTATGGTTAGTGCCGGCGACGGCGCGAGAATGACTCGGTCGCGCCAATCCAGTGCTTTGAGACAAGCCCCTCACCCGCAGGTGAAACAAACCCGCCCGGAATAGTCCAAACCGGTCTAGCCGTCCTCGAAAGCCGCTGCGATGCCGCCCGGATGCTTCCTACAGTCGCTCTGAATTTTCTTGCGCGCGGGCAGACAAGCAGCGCAGATCGTCTCAATCCTTCGCGAGCACGCGGATGTGTCGCCGGCGAGTTGAGGGCCCACTCTGTCTTGAGAAACTTGGGTTTGAACACTGGAGCAGCATCGATGCCAGCAGATCGATAGTCACCCTTTGGATCTGGCGAGCTGGACAGGTTCGATAATCCTAATGGCCCGAGGATATCCACTCCTCCACACCAAGAGCCACAAGAACCTGTAAGAACGCCATTTTTTTGGAGGTCTATGGGAGGGGGCGCAAATAACTACCGTGCCGAGCTACGAAAATGTTGAGCCACGCGCGCTCTGTCCTCCCTAATTTGAACCTTGGCTGTCATTCGGCCCTTTAATTGCAGTTTGTTGTCAAGCTTACATTTCTGAACTCGCCCACGGCACGGTGGTAGTGCTCGCGCCGTCGGAGCTGGTTCGGATTGCGGAGACGGCGCGGGCGCGGCTGATACTGCCCTGCCGGCCAGGGCATTGGATCGCCCGGGCTTGTTGATGTCTTCGCTGGGGTCATGGTCCTTTCCGAGGTCGCGCAGCGCCTCATGATGATGTCCGGGTCGGACGCCTCAACGTCTGCAGCGGAGTACAGTCAAGCCGCCACCAGCCGAACGGCCTGGATGTCTCGCAAAGAGAGACTTCGGTTTGCGTGGTCAACGAGACTGGTCAGGCGATTTTTGAAGGAAAGGCCAAGTCTGATCTCGGCGATCTGTCCAAGCTGCTTCGTAAACATGCGCCACTGGCGGAGCGGATCGGCTTTGAGACGGGCGCGATGGCAAGCTGGCTTTGGCACGAGCTTCGTAGGGTTGAACTTCCCGTCGTTTGCCTCGATGCAAGGCATGCACACGCAGCACTGTCGGTCCGCATGAAGAAGAGCGATCGGAATGATGCTCGGGGCCTTGCCGAACTGGTGCGGGTTGGGTGGTATCGTGAAGTCAAAATCAAGAGCGAGGAGAGCCAGAAGGTTCGAGCGATCCTTGTCGCGCGATTCCGCCTTGTGTCCATGCGCCGGGATATCGAGAACCAGGTCCGCAGTCTGATCAAGGAATGTGGGTTGCTATTCCCTCGCGCCATTGGCCAACAGTTCCGTAACCAGGTCGGCGAGCTATTGGGCGAAGGTCATCAACTTCTTAACGTGATCGAGCCGCTCCTGTCGATTCATGAACATATCTGCCAGCAGCAGAGCAAATTCGACGACGAGGTCCGCCGATTGGCGAAGTCTGACGAGACGACGCGTCGCCTGATGACGGTTCCTGGTGTATGAAAAAGGCAAAGGTCGCCATTGCGCGCGAGATCGCTGTGATCCTCCACTGCATTTGGGTCGATGGTACGTCGTTCGACTGGGGCCACACGCCGGCCTGACCTTATTTTGCAAGTTGCTGGTCCGGTCCGCCCGGCCCGGCGATGTCCCGCTGGGACGGTGGTCGTGGTGACCTCGGTCAATCGGCTGGTGGCGGGCTCGCCCGCACACCGTTGCAAACGATGAGGCACCCGATCCGGACATCATCATGAGGCGCTTGCGACCTTGGAAAGGACCATGACCCCAGCGACGGGCAGCTGATCGCATTGAGATTTAGGTAACGGCTAATCGGCCCACGACTACCGAGCTGGCTATCGATCTACCAGCCGCGCTCGCCCCGCCTCCGCAACCCGACCTTGCCGAATGGCTTCAAAAAGAGAATTGACATCAATCCGCAATTAAAGGGCCGATTGACACACAGGACTCAGAAGTGCCGAGGAACGCATTCCTTGCAGCTACGGTCATAAGCTACGTGTGGCGATAATGATGGTTGGTCTTTTTGTGATGGTGATATGCTGATTTTATCATGGGGTTTTTGCGAAGCGGTGGGCGCCAGCCAATCAAGCGAAATGTGACCTTGCTGGCTGATGTTCGATCGCAGGACAGCACTTCGTTTGTAAGCGGGGCGAACGCAATGTTAAGCTCGATGAAATTCGACCGCTCGCTGCTTCATGGATACCTTAGCTTTGAAGCCTGCCAGAAGCCACGCCATGGCTTGTGGGTGACCAGCCCTGCGTGAGCTCTCGTTTCCCCACCAAGCACTAAACTTGTAGGCAGAGGTAGGTAATGGTCTTCCCAGCACCGCTTCGATTTCTGAAAATGTGAACCGGACTGTTTGCCCTCGCACGCTCTCCAGCTTCCTTCGCAGCGGATCGTAAACTGACATAACTCGGCTCGTCACGTCGGTCTGTCGACGCGGCTGGTCGAGATGAAGTCGCGCGCGGCCAGCAGTTCGAGATCGGTAATCCGTTCGAAAATAAGAGCCGCGATGCCTCGCAAAGCAAGCTCGTCTCTGAGAACCTTCGCCAAGATGAACTTGATGGCCATCCGGATCTATAAATCCTAAAAACCTGATACGATCGCAACCAGAGGGCGAACACAGGTGGTTCAGCGGTTTCCCGCGAGCGCCGGCTAGCCGTCTCGGGCCGGAATGCCGAAGCTGTCGCAGGTACTCGCGAAGGTCTCTTTTGCTTTCGCGTCTTCAAAGCAAAACCTCGTGCCGACGTCTGCACGATCGATCCACCAGCCCACCTTGCTCCCTTTCGCAATGCGGGAGGCTTCGGCGCGCAGCAGGTCCAACTGTTTCCCGGCTGCGTGAACGATCAAGGAATTTTCCTTTGTCATGAATGCTGTCCTCAAAATGAAATAGGCGCTCAATTTGATTCCGACGAAAATGAAAATTATGTTGCAACGCAAGGGGAATAGGTAGAAAACTCGGCGCTTCGTGCCCGGACTGGGCTTCACTCATCACTCTGAATAGCCCGCCGGTTCACGCTGACGGGCCTATGTCTCGCACGCCTGCGACGGCTTCAGGCGACCCAGCCCAGGTGACTATTCGAGCCAGGTGATCGGTCGCGGTGCACTTTCGTTTGAGAAGGAGCTGACCAATATCTCCAGCTTCGATTGCTTTTCGTTCAAACGCCTTTCGACAAACTGGCGTTCGAACTCTGTCAGACTGGTTTGAAGTCCTGTGACGGAAACACCAATCCATTCATCGTTTCCTTCACGGGGGAGGCGACCCTGAGGCAACATTCCAAGACATCGCTGAAGCGGAGTATCTTCGCCCCACGCGCTCTCGTCCACGGTAATGAGCTTTTCTGTTCCGATCTGTGAACTACTTCACAAGCCCAGCGGTCGTCGCCTGCAATCGTTCGCTCATTGCTTAGACCAGCTGATTGCCTGGAAAACACCCCCGGCGTTCGCCCGTTGGGCGGCTTGTCAGCCCCAAGGCGGTCGACCTAGGCTGTTGTCATTGTTTAACCGGGAGGCGGACGTGGCAACAGGCATCGTGAAGTGGTTTAACCCGACCAAGGGATTTGGTTTCATCCAGCCCGATGACGGGGCCAGGTTATTTTCGTGCACATTAGCGCAGTGGAGCGCGCTGGCTTATCGGGCTTGGCTGAAGGGCAGAAGGTCTCTTATGAAGTCCAATTTGATCGGAAGCGCGGGAAGAGCAGCGCGGAAAATCTGCGCGTCTGACGACGGCGACGTTAGCGCGGCCGCGGTTTTGATCACTGCACTTTTTGCCCGTGGTCTCTCAAGAGCGTGTGGAGAAAGTCGCTGGCATGGTCGTCACGCGCGTTGCCATCGGTGATTTGACGGGCGCGCGGTTCCATTGTGCGACCAACGGTTTCGAGGCCGAGCAGGTCAACTTTGTCCGACCATTGCTGCAATAGGCTTTCAGGAATGTCTTCCGCAGATCCGAACAACTTCAAAAAGCAATGTTCGCCCTCGCGTTTTTGGTCGTGATGAGCCTTCGCCGCATAGAAAGCGGACAACCCACGAAAGGAATCACGGGAAACGGCAGGTTTTGCCATTGCAATGTCCCCCGAAAGAATTGAACAATGAACGAATTCTGAGCGCTTTGCGCAGGAAAAGCTAGAAAAAAATCGATTCCCGCGCGGTCGATGTTAAACAATGAGGCCGCCCGGAGACGGCGTCAGTATATGTAGGGCCCCGATTTAAGTGCTCAAAACCGCCTGTCTCAGCGGTGTCTTCAGACCACCGTGAAAATAGATGCGGGATGAATGTGCCAGCCCGATCCTAGAAGCATCCCTATGATTTTCGCGGGGTCTCAGGAAACTGTGGCGATACTTAACCTATGTTAGATGGAGTTTGCTTGGCTGGAACACTCATCTGGCAAACGTGGGGTGATTCACATAGTGACATCAAAAGCGCGAAGAGTGCGCTGACGTGTGGGAGCGCTGCGGACTTCGACGCTGGCGCACTCGGCGTCTTCCCTCAACGAGACCGCCAGAGTTTGGAGCTGCGGCGCCCAAACGGGGCCGGCCCACCCGGGGATGGGCAGGCGCGGCCGACCGCCTCACTAGTGAGTTCACCTCTGCACACAACATCCTCTTAACCCACGCACAGCCTAACGCTATACGCACTTTGGAAACCCGCTTAGTTTTCTTCAGATCATCATCAAACGAGAGACCCGAGGGATGAGCGAGTTTGAGGACGGGGTTCAGGCGAATATGGACGTGGTGTTGGACCAGGTCTGTGCCGAACTACCGAATGGCGGGGATCACGCAAGCCGCCGGTATGTCGCCGAGCAACTGATTGAAGCTGCGCGGGCCGGAAAGAGCAGTCTGGGTGAGCTGACCTCGGCCGGACGTCGCGCTCTTGCTTATCTGAAGAATGCGCCGAAGTTGGCCTAGGGTCTGTTGAGATTCACTTGGAATGGATGACAGCGGTGGCGAGGTAGATCATCGCTGCGAAGCTGCCGTCTGTCTTGTCACATCGCATCGCTATGCGTTTGAATTCCTTCAGCTTGCCGAAGA
>NZ_JARWCR020000064.1:0-53688 GCF_029846695.2 Bradyrhizobium nivariense
TATGAGACACGCTATCGGACGCGAGTGATCAACAATTTGCACCGACGTGCCAAGGCATTCGGCTTTGTCCTGCACCCCTTGGAACCGGGAGCTGGTGCCGTTTCTTAGGAATCGTTCTCCAGCGTCAACTCCCCGATCTTGGCGTGCAGCGACCTCACATCGACCGCCGGCGTGGCAGGCGCCGTGCCCCCAGGTCCAAAAACTCCGGAAGCGCCACCCTCCAGCTGGGCCTTCCACGCCGTAATCTGATTGGGGTGAACATCAAAGTGCTCGGCCAGTTGAGCTATCGTCCGGTCGCCTTTGACGGCGGCAAGCGCCACCTTCGCCTTGAAGGCCGGAGTGTGGTTCCGGCGCGGTCGTCTGTTCATGGTCTCTCCTGATTCGCGGGCTTATCGTGCCCGCCGTCAGGCAGAAACTCCACTTAGCGTCCTGTTCAAATTTGCGAGTCCGGCTCTATGAACTAGCTGTATCCATTTGATCGTTTGAGTAAGGCAGGGTGCCGATAGCGTCGACTTGTGACGCCGCTGGAATAGCTTTCGAACCCAGATCCGGGCGGCGACGGCGTGCTGCCGTCGAGGCGATGATCGGCATAAGAGCAACCCCATCGAGCGTGTATTGCTCTCGGTTTGTATGGCAGCGGCGAACTCAGCCCATTGCCGCCCATCCAAATACGGTCGCGTGTCGTGAGATTTGCTTCGCTGTACCAGTCGTCTATTAGCCGCCAGTTTTCGATTTAGAATCGAACCCAATCCATTCACACTCAGCAAGATGGTTTCTTCGACTGCCGTACTGAACCCGAAACCTCCCAGTCGTTCAAATCTCCGTCTAGACCCGCAGCTGCCCGAAGTAAAAGGCCCTCGGAAACCAACAAGCCGTTCTTGTTCGAGGAGGCGATCGCGATTGCTCATCGCGAGCCTGTCGGGTTCTCACCGTCTCGAAACGGTGACGATCTCGATCGGAAGATTTAGATTCACTAGCATGCGGCGCACGACCGCGCGTTGTTGACCCCTTTTGTCCAATGCATGCGACAATGGCTGCACGATAGAACAGCTTGCACACGTACTTTGCAAGGCCGCGAGAATGCAAGCGTGCAGAGGCTTGGCGGGTTCGCCGGTTCGACGGGGTCTCAAATAAAGCCGGACAAGTCTCCCGGGAACTGGCGCAGAGACGAACCCGCCCCGCTTCGCGGCACGGCTTCTCACCGTTTGGGAAGTCACGAGACTATCTGCCGAGATCCTCATTTGGCCTCAACTGGAGCGGGTGCGAGGAAGGCGCTCACTAACGGTGATAACGGAGGTCGTCGAGCTTTCGGCCAGGGCGAGATGACGATCGTGCGGCCAACCTATCGTCGCAGCGGGCCCCGCCTCGTTATCGGACTGGCGCTCCTCTGCAAGGGCGCCGCGCAGTTCCCCGACCGTACTTGCTCGTTTGCATGTTGGACCTTGCACTAGCTTGACTTGGGCGTCCAATTTACGATCGCCCCGCGCAAGCCGTCCGGAATCCGATATGACTCCTGCGCCGCAGGGAATGCTCCGCTACGGACATCAGCTGCCCAGCGCGAGAGGCCCTCCTGCAGCAGCTGATGGCCCTCAACATAGACACGCACGAATTTTGGATAATGGCTTCCTGCGAGCCCCAACACGTCGTGGAACACTAGAACTTGGCCTGAGCAACTTGGACCCGCTCCGATCCCAATCGTTGGTATGGTTAGAGATTCAGTCGCTCGGGCAGCGAGCTCAGCCGGGATACCTTCGAGGACAAGAGCAAAGCATCCCGCCTGCTGTAGCTGGTGCGCATCGTCAAGCAGACGTAGGGCATCGTCCGCGTTCCGGCCTTGTACCTTGAAGCCACCCATTGCGTTGACGCTTTGTGGCGTGAGACCAAGATGGCCCATCACGGGAATTTCGCAATTCACCAAGGCTCGGATCATCTCGACACGCTTACCCCCTCCCTCAAGCTTGACGGCGTCGGCGCCACGCTGCAGGAAGCCTCCAGCGTTGCGTATCGTGTCGTCGGGACTGAGATGAAAGCTAAGAAACGGCATGTCAGCTACAAGCATGGCCCGAGGCCTTGTCCGCGCGACCGCCTCCAGGTGGTGATTCATCATCGCCATGCTGACCGGTAAAGTGTCATCAAACCCAAGGCATACATTGCCGACGCTATCGCCAACAAGAATGACGTCGACCACAGGATCGGCGATACGTGCCGTTACCGCATCATAAGCCGTGGTCATGACGATGGCGCGCCTTTCCTCTTTGAATCGTTGCAGAACGGGAATCGTGACGCGCTCAACTGACAGCTGCGAAATGTGACTCATGTTCGATCTGACCCGGCCGCGCATGTCTCTGGAAATGGCCTTTCCCTTGGAAGAGCAAATGGTCTCTGTCAATAGGGAGGCCGAAAAGTCGCGTCACTGAGAAGTTGGAAAGCACAAGTTTCCAATGATTGCGCGATCAGCAAACAAACTCTTTCAAGATGTTCCTCTGCGATGTGGTTCTGGGATTCCACCATCCAAACATTCTGCGACTCAAAACGGCGGCCTGGAGACGATCCACGCAAGCGGCGACAGTGAATGTCCTTATGAGGCTCCGATCTACGTGTCAAAGCCCACGTTAAGGCGGCATGTCCATTTCGTATGGCTGCTGATTGGCTTATGGCGCTCAAAGCCGCGGCTTCGGCGGACTGCAGGCACATTCCGCAGCGACCGTGATCCAGGCGAGCGAAATAGGAAAGATGCACCGGCGCTCGCACGGCTGCCGCACACTCCAGAATGCGGATGACGTGTCCACCATCTTCGCGTGCGCCGCCTCTTGATAAGATCCGCCGTCCAGGCCGATCTCCTCTAACAGTTTGCTGAAGAACCCCCTCGCCACGGAGGGGGCTTGATGATTCACTTTATCATCTCGAATCGGCGGAGGCGATCATGCGCGGCAGGTTTACGGATCAGGGCGGGCTGTTTTCGTACATCGCGCCCGATAAGCGAGTGCCAGCGAACCATCCGCTGCGGAAGGTCCGGGAACTTGTCCGGGATGTTTTGAGTGATTTGAACCGCAGCTTTGGGAGGCTCTATGCCAGCGAGGGGCGTCCTTCGATCCCGCCGGAGCAATTGTTGAGCGCCTTGTTGCTACAGGTGTTCTACGGCATCCGCTCGGAACGCCAGTTGATGGAGCAACTGGACTACAATCTTTTGTACCGCTGGTTCGTGGGACTGTCGCCGGACGATCCGGTCTGGGACCCGACCACCTTCACCAAGAACCGGGAGCGGCTGCAGAACGGCGATGTGTTCACGAAGTTCATGACCAGGCTTCTGAACCATCCGCAGGTCAAACCCCTATTGTCGGATGAGCATTTTTCGGTGGACGGAACGCTGATCGAAGCCTGGGCTTCGCAGAAGAGCTTTCGCCCCAAGGACGGCAGCGGCGGCGATGATGACGGCGCCAACTTCCACGGCCAGAAGCGCAAGAACGACACCCATGCCAGCACCAGCGATCCGGACAGCAGGCTTTATCGCAAGGCGGCCGGACGGGAGGCCAAGCTTTGCTATATGGGCCACGCCACCATGGAGAACCGGCATGGGCTGGCGGTGGCTGGCAGAGTCACGCATGCCAATGGCACCGCCGAACGCCGGGCTTCGGAGACCATGCTGAAGGCCAGACGCAAAGCCGCGGGCCGTCGCATCACGGCTGGTGAGGACAAGGCGTACGATACCGCCGATCACGTCGCCAACCTTCGCGCCATCGGCGTGACGCCGCATGTGACACAGAACCAGGCCGTCACCAAAACCGGCAAGACCCGCAACAGCGCGATCGACGAACGAACCACGCGGCATCAGGGTTATGGCATGTCGCAATCACGCCGAGCCATGGTCGAGTGCATCTTCGGCTGGGGCAAGCAGCATGGGACAAAGCGCAAGACCAAGCATCGTGGCATCGCTCGCGTCGCCGCCGACTTCCTGCTCAATCTGATCGCCTATAATCTGATCCGCATTCCCAAACTGCTTGCGTAGCCGTATCGGGCGGCAACACCGCCCTCACGCAAAAAAAAGCCTCGAACTGGCGACCCCATCACCTGAAACTCGATCGACGGCCTTTACCGAGACAAAGAAAACTCAAATCCTTGGGTTTTTCAGCAAACTGCTAATCAAAATGACGAACGACCTTCCGCAACAGGCCGCCACCAATGGGCGCATAACTTCATCACCTCGTGGCGAATTCGCGCAGGCATCCATACTGATCAACGGGTACCCAATCGCAATGACGCGATCGGATTGAAAACGAACGCGCGGTCACACTGTGGACCGGCCGGCGAAGCCCGCGGTCTCCCGGCCGGCCGCACCCACATTGCAGGATGCGAGGCAACAATCGTCCATTACGTAGGCAGTCTATGGTAAGGCTCTCTCAAGTCGTTCGAGAAGCGGACGACAGCTGGAACTCCTGGATCTTGCACTCCCGCGCGCGTCTTCAGGCCAGCGCATCGGCACGTCACAGACGCCTCATATATTTCGTCCAGGTCTCCTGCTGTTACGCAATACGGCGGCATCATGTAAATCGTATCACCGAATGGGCACAGCAAGAGATTGCGGTCTTTAAAGAGGGCGTGAAGCTTCGGGCCGACGCCTGCGAGATAGCCGGTCTCTCTCGTCTTCAGATCGTGTGCTGTGATTGTGCCGCAACGGCGAACGTTTGCAAAGCGCGGATCAGCGCGGAATGCTTCAATTGCCAGCTCTTGCATGGTTGCGACCGCAGCGATGCGCCGGTGACTTTCCTAGCCTTTCCACAGATCCAGGTTAGCCCTGGCGGCCGCATGGGCGACCGGATTTGCCATATACGAACTCGAGTGAAAGAATGTGCGCGTAAGGTCTTTTGAATAATGAGCATCGAAAATCTCTGCCCGGCAGACTGTCACGGCGAGCGGCAGCGCTCCTCCCGCGAGACCCTTCGAATAGCACGCTATATCTGGCCCGACATTGGCGAAGAATATTCCGGTGCGGCCTTAGCCCGTCATGCCTCATCGGCAATGAACAGGACGTCCGACGCCTCGCAGATTCGCTTCATCTCTCTTAGCTTCAAAGCTTGGTACATCAACATTCCGCCTGCCCCTGATACCAGTGGCTCGACGATAAAGGCCGCGGCATTATTTTCGTTCCGACATGCTGACTCAAGCGCATCAAGGTCGCCTGCTCACGACCGCTCGCAGGGAACGGGATTGAGGTCACGTCGAAGAGGAAAGGGCCGTACGCCGCGTTGAAGACACCGCGGGCCCCCACTGACATCGCCCGAAGGCGTCACCCTGATAGGAGTGTTGCATGACAACGATGCGTGCTCGCTGTTCGCCTATATTGTGCCAATAGCCGAGTACCATCTTCAAGGCGACTTCCACGCTGGCTGAGCTACTATCCGAGTAGAAAACATGTTCGACGCCTTGGGGGGTGCGAGGTTCAAAAGGAGCCGAGCGACCTCTTCAGCCGGATCGTGGGTGTAGCCGGCGAAAATGATTTGGTTCAGCTTGCCGGCCTGTTCTTCTGAATCGCGCTCACGATTTGCGGATGGCGATGGCCGTGGGTGACGACCCACCAGGATGAGATTTCATTGTTGATTCGATGGGCGCAGTGTAGAGATAAGCACCGTCGCCACGCACAACTTTGGTCATTTCGTTGTCAAGAGCATGCTGCGTGAATGGATGCCAAATTGGCCACCTCTTGTTTGGCATCAAGGCTCGAAATCGCCGGGGATAAACGAGCCCTTGAAGACAGCCTGCAGGCTGTCTGCCGTCAGAGGAGAAATCCAGGGAAGCCGTCCTAACCAACGCACCCGCGTGATGTCACAAATTGCGCTCTCAGTTTCAGAATTTCTTTCCCCGATGAATGCGATCCCAAGAAGTTCGATCTGGCGCTTTCGCAAGGCCTCTATCGACAGCAGAGAGTGATTGATGGTCCCGAGTTGCGTGCGGGCGCAAAGCACGACGGGAAGCCGCCACCGCTCGAAGACGTCGATGTAAAGTGCGCTGGAATGCAGCGGCACCATCAGTCCGCCGACGCCTTCGATGACGAGCGGTCGCGCCCCGGCATCCGGCACCACGAGCGAATCGGGATCGATGCGAATTGCGTCTATTTCGGCGGAATGATCCGGGGAAACGGGCGTTCTAAGGCGGTAACGCTCCGGAATGATCCGATCGGCCGACAGACCGCCCAGTCGTGCGACCAGCTGGCTATCGGTCTCTCCTTCAAGACCGGCCTGAATTGGTTTCCAGTAATTCGCGCCCAGGAGATGGGCAAGGCCTGCCGAAAAGACAGTTTTGCCGATCCCAGTATCTGTGCCGGTCACCACGATCCGCTGACTCATCGAGATCCGCCCCTCGTCTCCTCAGCGAGCACATCGAGCATCGCACGTACCTCTTCCTCTCCGACGTTAAACGTCAGTGAAATTCGTAAACGGGCCGTGCCGGCCGGCACCGTTGGCGGTCTGATTCCTCGGATGTCAACCTCGAGCCCGTAGCGCGGGGCTCGCCTCATGGCGCGGGCATTCTCGCCAACGATATAAGGCAGGATCAGCGAGTTCGAAGGACTTCTCTCGCCTCGCGCAACGATCTCCCAATGCGTCAACGCGACAAGCTTCGTCAGACGCTGTTGGCGCTCCGGCTCCTCCTGCAGGATCAACAGAGTCTCCCATGCGGCCACCGCCATTAACGGCGAAGGGGCGGTCGCGAAAACAAGCAGGCGACAGCGTTTGATTATGAAGTCGCGACAGCACGCCAGAGGCGGTGACAAGCGCCCGGGCAGCTCCCAGCGCTTTGCCGCAGCTATGAACAACGAGGAGATTTTCCCGTCCTTCATAGGGCGCTGTGAGACCTCGTCCCTGCTCGCCGCAAACACTGGTGGCATCCGCCTCGTCCACGACCAAGAACACATCGCGCCGGTCCGCGATCGCGAGCAAATCTTCAAGCGGTGCGGGATCGCCATCCATGCTGTAGAGACTCTCGACTACGATCCAGACCTGCCCGGCTCCGCCCGCGGCACGCCAGTCGCGAATTTCGCTCTCGATAGCCTGCGGGTCCTTATGGGCGCAGATACTGAAAGCGGCTCGGCCAGCTCGCGCCCCTTCATGAGTACTGGCGTGAACCAGAGCCTCAAAGCAGGTCGTGCCGTTGCGGCAGCATTGTCAGCACTGGAAAACTTGCGAAATAGCCACCGCCGAAGAAAAGCGCGGTCTGCGCCCCGAAGAACCGCGCTGCTTCTGCCTCGAGGCATTCGTGCTCCTCATAGTTGCCGCGCAGAAGCCGTGACCCGCCGGCTCCGATCGGAGTACCGGCTTCCAGCCCGGTCAGAATGGCCATTTTCATGCGCGGCGCGTCCGCCAGGGCCAGATCATCGCTTGATGGAAAGTGGGTACCGATGCGCGGCATGATACCGCGCAGGCGATCGTCTTCTTTAAGCGCATCCAAGCCTGCCACATAGCTGGCTGGTTTAGCGGCAATGACGGAACTCATTCTTCACTCGCTGAGCAACGATGGACGCCGCAAAACTCCAACTGGCGGCGAAGAACAGGGCCTTCCCGCGTTGGCCGTTTGAATTCAAACCGGCAGGATGCGATTTTCTCGATCAACCAGCACAATGCGCGGCCTGAAGATTCTTGCATCCTCCTCGTCAAACGACGCGTATGCGACGATACTTATCTTATCTCCGGGCATCGCCAGTCGGGCCGCCGCACCGTTCACGTCTACGGTGCCGGATCCTTGTGGCGCTTCTGTCACAAACGTTGCAAAGCGTGCCCCCGTCTCAAGATTGTAGAGTTCGACGCGTTCGTTGATCAGGATACCGGCCGCGTCCAGGAGCCCGCGATCAATCGAGATCGAGCCTTCATATTGCAGGTCGGCTTCAGTTACCGAGGCGCAATGAATCGTTCCCTTCATCAAGACAATCTGCATTTTTCACCTACGCTGATCGCTTGCGCGCAGCACCTTTATCGGTTTGAAAACCTATGCGAAGGCCACGTTGTGATTGTAAAAGTCGAGGCCGACGTCGGCGAGCCGTGCGGCCTGCTTTGGCGTGAGCATGCCGAGCGTTACGCACGTCTCCATGACAACACGTTTAATGGCGACAATCGTGTCGCAGACCTGATCGAGATCGCGGTCCTTTGGACTGCGCCAGGCCGCGACCATGCAGAAGCGAATCGCCCCGGCGGCCTTGGCGTGCTGCGCGGCGGCGACCACATCCGCGCGATCCATCAAGCGAGTCGCCTTCAGGCCAGTGTCGTAATGCACGCCCTGTGCGCAGTAGGCGCAGTCTTCAGGACAACCGCCGGTCTTGACGCTGAGCAAGCTTGCGGTTTCGACGTGGTTTGGATCGAAATTGTCGCGACGAACGGTCTGGCCGTGAAATAGGAGCTCGGCAAATGGCAGCTCGTCAAGCTCTCCCGCTTCGGCACATTCCCAGTCGCGGCGGACCGGCGCGCCGTTGCGGCCGCTATTGCCTTCGACTTCCACAGCCCCCCGAGACTTTCGCTCATTCATATAGACGACACCATCGTGCGTAGCCCCGCAAAGCAATACTCTTGCCCGGTATTAAACGAGAATTATCGCCGAGTTGCGCCGGGATGGCGCTCATATCAGGCTTATAGCCGCCTCTCACGCAGGATTCCCTCGCAGCATCGAGGAACGCGCAACAACACTCCTCAGCGCCCCTCACTCAGGCAACTAGCCGATGCGTACGTGGTTGCGCTCCATAGGATCCTTTCCTGATACTAATGTGTTTTGCCGCGCGCCATATATAGTGGATCCACGGACCTGCTCTATTCGTCCCCCCGGCCGATTCCTCGTCGGTGCGGTTATGCACGTCGCATTCCGCACAATAACGGTGTTCGGACGCGCCGCTTGTGCGAGCGCTGCCCCGCGCCGCCTTCAGAAGCGCAGCGGGTTGGACTCTGGGGCGCAGAGTGGTGACCCGCACGCCCTTGGCGAGCCTGTGCACCATTAGGTCACCTAGGCTCCATCGACGGTGTGCTCGCCGCCGGTAGGAGCAGCAGTGTCCTTTGCCGCCACTCGACTTAAACACCGACGCGGCGAAATCCGTTATGAGACCGCACTCATCTGCCCAAACAGAGTTGCCGCTTGAGACGGCCCGAGCCCGACGATGCCGGCGGAGGCTGCCGGAGGCACCGGGATGAGCTGACGTATCCGCCTCCAGAGATGCAGGCAATAGCGACTAATGTCGACATATTGAGAGCGAGGAGGATGCAGCTGCATCACGCATTCCTCCTGATCCACAACAGATCTTTGACGAGGTACATTTCGTGCCAGCTTGGAGGTCGCCGTCGCGCCGACACCGAGCCATGCACCCATCCCGGACGGACGAAGCCGATAATCTTGAGGTGACATCCACAAGGCCCCTGCACGAAGAAGTGAGCGAAAGGACCAGAACCCGGTGCGGTGGTGAATCGGCCATCGCCGACGCGCCCTGCCTGGAGTCTTTCTACAATTTGCTTCCTCACGCGTTCCTCCTTGCTTCGGCCGATAGAGTTGACGCCGGCACCGCTCGTGTCCTCCGACTGATATATCGAGCGGTTGCCACCTGGCATGGGCAGTCCCAAATACTCCTGATCATCTGCACCGAACTTACCTGGATGAAGAACATCGGTTCTGTCCGGAATCGTCCACCGGAGAGTTCTGTTGTGGTTGGTTTTTCGACTATGATTTTCGCTTGGATTTTCTCGTCATGCGTGACTTCGTTGCGAACCCGCCTCATGCTGACGATCCGCGCAGACGTCTACGATGGTTTGGCTCCGCAAGCCTGCCAGCAGGAGCTTCTGCTCGCCGCTTCGCCTTAGTAAGCCGCAACGTTATGGCGTTGAGCTATCCGTGTTTGGTCCAAGATACCAGAGCTCGACTGAAACGCCTCACAGCCAAAATGGCGGCGGAAGCCAATTCGCGTAGCATGATCCGGCGAACCGGTTACTTTGCCACCCAAAGACACGTCGCCGGCGTCAGCAGATGATGCAAAGTGATGCCAATGCTTCGCCAGTTCGTCGAGCGAGAGGCTTGTAATTTCGCGCTTGCGACGATCAGACGGCGGGCATCCATCTCATTCCTTCCCATGTCCAGCAGTTAGCCAGCTTGCCGCCTGAGACACCGTCAATGCGTCATCTAAGTGGCCGGCCACCCTTGACTCACAAGCGATACACGGCCAGAGGCTCGGACGCGCTGACCGCACTTTTGAGCAGCCTCGCTCATTGGCGTTACCGATCAGGGCGTTTGCCCTAGAGCCGTCCGACGGCGAGGCTTGCGCTGCGATCACAACGCCTTGACCTTCGATGCAACCGTTCGCTCCGGCGGGGATCAGAACTTCCCGTCAACCTCATTTCTTTGCCGCTTCTCCGCGCGGCGAGCCAGCTTATCATATTCCTTGGCGATCTTGAGGAGCCTGCGTCTGGATATGTCGTCCTTGAGCGACTCCGCTTTTACTCGCGTCGCTTCCGCACGGCCTCGCCAATGTTTGGCGTCGGGGAATGGCTTCTTCTGCTTCATGCAAAAGACGATGTCATTTTTAGATCAAGAGAATGCGACACATGCCCTACGTAAGATCCCGTAGGTTGGCTTTCGCAAAAGCACCTCATTTGCCGTCATCTGCCGCCCGCTCTGTCAATGTCTGAGATGCGACAAACCACTCGCAGTAGACGCAAGCGCGTCGAGTGAGCTTGACTGCGGTCTTCTTGGTCGAGAACGCCCGCTTGGAAATCCCACGCCAACGCACAATGATAGTGGAGATTGGACTCATTGGGGGTTCGCGTCAGATCGCGCGCCAAATGCGCGACTCTCGACGTAAGGGCTTGAATCGGACGTAGCGTCAGACTGTAAGGTCTTCGATACAGCTGACGACCGTGCCTGGCACGTACAACAGCTTCCGGGCAACCAATTGGGAGTGTGTCATTTGGAGCTCAGATTGCAGAACACCCGCGATGCCTCGAAACGCCTCAGTGGGGTAGCCTCGGCGAATCATTGCAAGATCTCGCGATGAAACGGGGAGTGCAGGAGAACCGGATACTAAGATCGGAGCAGCATCACCGGTGGCGATTGCCCGATTTGAGATATTGCTCATGGCGGAGATCGCCTTCCGGAGCTCAGCGCTTCGCTGCTCACAGTGGAATGGAAGTTGGAGGCCATACAGGTGGTCGTGATCCACCTACCGCGAACCTACGAATGGCTTGCTCGCGCGGAAACCGATCAGCTGTCGGCATACACGTCGGCACAGTGTTTGGTACGCATCCTCCTATCGCGACATCTTCGTCATGCCTGGCTGCAATGATTGGGCCATCGTACGAAAGCTGGTCGGATTATGAGCTGGCTCACAGCTTGCTGAGCAATCTCAGGAGGGTTCAGGCCTTAGAGACTACCACTGCCTCCTCGATATGCGCATCGAAAGCTCAAGGAGCCCGACTGCATGCCTGCCTCATTCGGGCCCAACGATCGGCCCTTTCGAGCAGGTCGCATGTCCGAGGCGGCCATCCTATGGCCTGGCTCGCCGCGCGAGTTGCGCAAGCAGAGACAGTGGAACGGCTTCTCGGTCCCGACCGGTCGCTTACCACCTGTCCGCGCCGCAATTCCACTGGTCGCCCCCAAGCAGTGGAGCGACACCCGACGAAGCCGAACGAAATCCGCCGGATTACAAACTTTCGTATAGTCCTTCAAAACCGTTTCGATGTGGAACGTTTACCTCCGTACAGTTGAGCGATCGATGCATAGTCTATACACGGTCTATACACGTCCAGAATTCGGTGCTTCGAGAGCGTGACGCTTCCGCATCGGAGGCCGACGCGATTACAGGTCGTCGATCGCGGGACGACATTAACATGCGCAGAGAAAAGATTTGTCAAACCAAGCGAGCAAACGGCGGGTCGCTCTCATCACCGGCGTGACTGGACAGGACGGCGCCTATCTCGCCGAACATCTGCTGTCGCTCGGCTATATCGTGCACGGCATCAAGCGGCGCTCGTCCTCGTTCAACACCGCGCGCGTCGACCATCTCTACCAGGACCCGCATGTCGGCAAGGTGCCGTTCCTGATGCACTACGGTGACATGACGGACTCGACCAATCTGATCCGCCTGGTGCAGCAGATCCGGCCGACCGAGATCTACAATCTCGCGGCCCAAAGCCACGTCGCCGTCAGCTTCGAAAGCTCCGAATACACCGCCAACGCCGACGGCATCGGCGTGCTGCGGCTCCTGGAAGCAATCCGCATCCTCGGCATGGAGAAGGAGACGCGGTTCTACCAAGCCTCGACCTCCGAGCTCTACGGCCTCGTGCAGGAGATCCCGCAGAAGGAGACCACACCGTTCTATCCGCGCTCGCCCTACGGCGTCGCAAAGCTTTACGGCTACTGGATCACGGTGAACTACCGCGAGGCCTACGGCATGTTTGCGTCCAACGGCATCCTGTTCAACCATGAGAGCCCGACCCGCGGCGAGACCTTCGTGACCCGCAAGATCACGCGCGGCGTGGCGCGCATCGAGGTCGGGCTCGAGCAGACGCTCTATCTCGGCAATCTCGATGCCAAGCGCGACTGGGGCCATGCCAGGGATTATATCGAGGGCATGCACATGATCCTGCAGGCCGACAAGCCGGACGATTTCGTGCTCGCCACCGGCGAGACGCGCTCGGTGCGGAAGATGGTCGAGCTGTCCTTTGCGCAGGTCGGCCGTCGCGTCGAATGGCGCGGCGCAGGCGTCGACGAGACCGGAATCGATGCCAAGAGCGGCAAGACCCTGGTGAAGATCGATCCCACTTACTTCCGCCCCACCGAGGTCGATCTCCTCGTCGGCGATGCCACCAAGGCACGCGAGGTGCTCGGCTGGACTCCGAAGCGGAGTTTTGCGGAACTCGTCGCCGAGATGGTGGCGAGCGATCTGGCGGAGGCAAACCGGGATGCGACCAATGCCAAACGCACCGTTTGAGCTCAACGGCAAGAGCGTTTACGTCGCTGGCCATCGCGGCATGGTCGGCAGCGCGCTCGTACGCCGGCTCGCGCGAGAGGATGTGAAGCTCTTGACGGTGGACCGTAGCGAGGTCGATCTCTGCAACCAGGCCGCCGTGGTCAACTGGTTTGCGAGGACCCGGCCGCAAGTCGTGTTCCTTGCCGCTGCAAAAGTCGGCGGCATCGTCGCCAACGCCACGCTGCGCGCCGAGTTCATTTACGACAACATCGCGATCGCGGCCAATGTGATCCGTGCCGCGCATCAAAACGGCGCCGAGAAGCTGATGTTCCTCGGCTCGTCCTGCATCTATCCGAAGCTGGCCGCCCAACCGCTACGCGAGGACTCCGTGCTGACCGGCCCGCTGGAACCGACCAACGAGCCATATGCGATTGCCAAGATCGCCGGCATCAAGATGGCGGAGGCCTATCGCAGCCAGTATGGCAGCGACTTCATCAGCGTGATGCCGACAAATCTCTACGGCCCCGGCGACAATTATCATCCCGAGCTCAGTCACGTCGTCGCGGCCCTGATCCGCCGCTTCCACGAGGCCAAGGTTTCGAGCGCGAAGAGTGTCATTGTGTGGGGCACCGGCACGCCACGGCGCGAGTTCCTCTATGTCGACGACATGGCGGATGCCTGCGTGCATTTGATGAAGACCTATTCGAGTGCCGAGCTGATCAATATCGGCACCGGCGAGGACATCACCATCGCCGAATTTGCGCGCGTGGTCGCCGAAACCGTCGGTTACAGCGGCGAGATCAGTTTCGATACCTCCCGGCCCGACGGCACGCCGCGCAAGCTGCTCGACGTCAGCCGTCTCGCGAGCCTCGGCTGGTGCGCGAGGACATGGCTCACACATGGAATGCGGCAGGCCTACCAAGCCTTCTTGGCGGCATCGGCTACATCGGACAAAAGGAGAGAACCATGCAGCTGCTAGGCGCTGATGGCGCTCATTGTTCGGCTCCAGAAAGTTGCTTTACGATCTTCCGGCGAATTCGCCAGGGCTCCACGTGTTTGCTTGCAGCTCGCGCGCCGCCGGGTGACGCGTGCCCCGATGGAGGGCAGGCACGGGCTAGACTGGCCCATAGCTAGAGCGAGCGAATTGGTCAGGCGCGCCTTGCGGCGCACTCTGTTTGCACTTGAGGTAAACTGATTAGCATGTGCGGGATTGTCGGCATCTTGGGGCGCGGTCCGGTCGCGGATCGACTCATCGATTCACTTAAGCGACTGGAGTATCGCGGCTACGACTCAGCAGGCATCGGAACGCTCAAAGGAAATTATATCGAGCTTCGGCGTGCCGAGGGCAAGCTGAGGAACCTGGAGACACGCGTTCGCCGCCATCCGCTCTCAGGCCATGCCGGGATTGGGCACACGCGGTGGGCTACCCATGGCAAGCCGACCGAGCATAATGCTCATCCCCATGCAACGGATAATGTTGCAGTCGTCCATAACGGCATTATCGAGAATTTCCGCGAGCTGCGCGCGGAGCTGAAACAGCATGGCGCCTATTTCGCCTCTGAAACAGACAGCGAGGTGGTGGCGCATCTTATCGACTCATATCTGAAAAATGGCTGCTCGCCGCAGGACGCAGTAAAAGCGTCGCTGCCGCGGCTAGTGGGCGCGTTTGCGCTTGCAATCCTGTTCAAGGGGCAACACGACCTCATGATCGGCGCGCGGAAGGGCTCACCGCTTGCGATCGGCCATGGCGAAGGCGAAATGTATCTCGGATCGGATGCTATCGCGCTCGCGCACCTGACCGACTTGATCACCTACCTTGAGGACGGCGATTGGGCTGTGCTCAACCGCAACTTCGTCGTGGTTTACGACGCACAAGGCACAGTCGCCCGCCGGGAGGTGGTGAAATCTGCCACGTCGTCGGTTCTCGTCGACAAAGCAAACTACCGTCACTTCATGGCGAAGGAAATCCACGAACAGCCAGAGGTGATCGGGCAGACGCTGGCGCACTACGTCGATATCGCCAACGAGAGCGTCGCACTGCCGCAGCAGCTTCCGTTCGATTTCAACGCGATCGGACAGATCTCGATCACGGCTTGCGGTACGGCAGGATATGCCGGCCATATCGCCAAATACTGGTTCGAGCGGCTGGCTCGTATTCCGGTCGAGCTCGATGTCGCCTCCGAGTTTCGCTATCGTGAGGCACCGATGCGCAGGGGAGATCTTGCTATCTTCATCTCGCAGTCCGGCGAGACGGCCGATACGCTGGCCGCCCTCCGCTACGCCAAGTCTCAAGGCCTGCATACGCTATCGATCGTGAACGTTCTGGGTTCGACCATTGCGCGCGAAAGCGGGACAGTGTTGCAGACACTCGCCGGACCTGAAATCGGCGTTGCCTCCACCAAGGCGTTCACATGCCAGCTTGTCGTCCTGGCGGCGCTTGCAGTCGCTGCGGGCAAGGGGCGGGGTGAATTGTCGGAGAGCGACGAGGTCGATCTCGTGCGAGCGCTGATCGAAATTCCCCGGCTGGTTACAGCGGCGCTTGCCAGCGAGCCGCAGATCGAGAAGCTCGCACGCGACATCGCAAAATCGCGTGACGTGCTATATCTTGGTCGCGGCACGTCGTTTCCACTGGCGCTGGAAGGGGCCCTGAAGCTGAAGGAAATCTCCTATATTCACGCCGCTGGCTATGCGGCCGGAGAGCTCAAGCACGGCCCCATCGCTTTGGTCGACGAGAGCGTTCCCGTCATCGTCATCGCTCCTTGCGACCGGCTCTTCGAAAAGACCATCTCGAACATGCAGGAGGTCGCCGCACGCGGCGGCAAGATTATCTTGATAACGGACGCTACCGGAGCCGCGGAGGTGTGCATGGATACACTCGCGACGGTCGTGCTGCCGGAAATGGAGACAACATTTACGCCCATTGTCTATGCGATTCCGGTGCAGCTCCTGGCCTATCACACGGCCAACTTGATGGGCACGGACGTCGACCAACCGCGAAATCTTGCGAAATCGGTTACCGTCGAATAAGCTAAGGTGACGCCACCTGGAATCGGCGTGGGTCAGATACGGAAGGCGCGCAAAGCCCCGGCAGATCTCATCATGATGTGCCGCCCAGCTCGAGGCCCGACGCCCTCGCATGGCGTATTTGGTTGTGCCGGTCCATGGTCGGGAAGCTGGGACTCGTGCGCAAAATCTACGGCTCATGAGGTTAGAGGCTGGCCCGTCTTCCGGCAAAAAGGAGTCGGATCCGTCAGGCGCTTACGGGTGGGCCGATAGTGCCTGATGGCAGATTCGCGGCCATGAAACTGCACTCGGCTGGCATGAGATTTTCCGGCAACCGGCCATTTCAAACCGAGAGGAACCTCGTCCTGTCACCAGCGTCCATTGCGCACGGGTCAAATGCCAAATCGCGCATTGGCGCCATCTTACGTGCGACGAGCGGCAACTTTCTCGGGCACTTCGACTTCTTCTTGTTCGGGTTCTACGCCAGTGCCATCGAAAACGCGTTCTTTTCCATCAGAAGCGAAACGGCTTCACTGCTTAACACCTTCGGTGTGTTCTGGCTCGGTGCCTTGATGCGATCTGTTGGCGCGATCGTGCTTGGAGCCTATATTGACCAGATTGGCCGTCGGGGCAAAGGCCTGATCATTACGCTTTCGATCATGGCGATTGGCACCATCATCATCGCCTTTTTTCCCCGCTAAGCGACGATCGGCATTGCCGCACCCGTGATCGCGCTGTTCGGACGGCTGTTGCAGCTCTTTTCTGCCGGCGTTGGGGTTGGCGGCGTTTCCGTCTACCTCTCCGAGATTGCCACAACGGGAAGCCGCGCTTTTACACTCGTTTCAGTCATCGAGCCAGCAGGTTGCGATCTTTGATCGCGGCTCTTATCCGATATTTTTTTGAGCAAGCCGGTCCTGCTGACGATTGCCGGCCTCGCCTTGGTGACCGTATATCTCGCGTTGCCTTGGCTTGTGACCGACCCAAGCTTTGGCAAGATGCTGGCAGTGGAGATGATGTTCTCGTTCTACTTTGGCACCTATAGCGCGGCGCCTTGTTGGACGCTCTGGTTGAAATCGTGCCGAAGCACGTTCGCATAACCTGCTTTTCTTTAGCCCTTCGCACTCGCCGCAGGCTCTCTTAGGCACGTTTACGCCGCTCGCATCGACGTGGCTGATCGAACGGACCGATGATGAGGCGCCCCCCCCCGGTTTCTGGTTGATGTTTGCAGCTTTGCTCGGCATCATCGCCGCACTGACGATCTATCCAGGAAACACAAGAGAGTTGCGAAGCCCTCGCGACTCGAGCGGTCTAACACGGCCCTAACCGTGCAATTTTTCGCGTATTAGCATGCGCGCCCACCGGGACGTTGACGGCCCAAAACCGAATTGAACTTGGTGCGTGACGGTCCTTGATGATCTTACGGTGGTGCGCGGGCTACTCTGCCGGTCACGGTTCTTCCTATGCGATCTGGGGCAGTATCGGGACGAGTTGGCGATGATGTTGACCGGGAATGGCTGAGCATGATCAGCTAACTTCGATTCCGTCCTGTGGTCGAACCTTCGATGATAATGCCCGCAGGTTGCAGTCACGCGGTGAATTCAGCGGGCGCTCTATGCGGCTGCCACACAAACTGAACGGGCGCGTCTTCAGGCTCCATGAATTCTCCAGTGAATTGGTGTATCGCAGGTCGCCAAACGTTAGCGTAACGAGACGTCTGGTATGTTGATCCGATACCTGCCTCTCGGCGCTCAGATACGCAAGTCGAATGCTCATCCTTATCGTATTTGGAGAGGAGCGGCCGACAAGATCAATGCGGCCTCGTGCAACCGAGCGACGGGCCATGCTTGACCACGATCCGGCCATCGCCGGCTCCGCTCGATCAGCCGCGACTTCACGCACCGCTAGCTTGCGCAGATGAGGTACCGCGCGCGAGCTGTGCGAGCTCCGCCTCAAGCATAGGGTTACGATTGAACATGGCGTCGATCAATGCTTGCGCCGGCTGCTCGGCCGCCTCCACCCACGTCGCCTTCTCCGCTCGTGGGGAGGGCGCGAAAACACGTTTGACGACGGTCGGCGACCCCCTCAGACCGCATTTGGCCATGTCATCCACGCCGGCATTTTGGGCGCTCCATTTTACGATTGTGGCACGGGCGGCACGCAACGCATCTATCATTGCACCGCGGCGAATTTGATTGGTTGCCTCTAACATGCTGACGAGACACGGCAGCTTGGAACGCAGCACCTGGACGCCGCCTTCGCAGCGCCGTTCCGCCTCGATCGTGTGTACTTTGAAGTTCAACGCTTTGATTGTGGAAACATAAGTAAGCTGCTGGACCCCGAGCCTCTTTGCAATGCCAGGCCCCACCTGAGCCGTATCGCCGTCGATCGTCTGCTTGCCGGTGAATATGACGTCCGGCGGGCCATATTCCCTCCCGATATTGCGAATCGCGCACGCCAGCGCGTAACTCGTCGCCAGCGTATCGGAGCCCGCGAAGCTACGATCGGTGAGCAGGACAGCGCGATCGGCACCAAATGTCAGTGCCTTTCGGAGAGATTCTTCGGCCGACGGCGGCCCCATTGTGAGAACGGTAATTTCGCCGCCGAACCTATCTCGTAGCTCGAGCGCAGCTTCCAGTGCGAAGAGATCATATGGGTTGATGATTGTCGGCACGCCCTGGCGCATGATCGTATTCGTAACAGGGTGCACGCGGATTTGAGCGGAGTCGGGGACCTGTTTGATGCAGACGATGCTGTGCATGTACTTCTCCTAAGATGCTGAGCCGGCTCCCGACGAGCAGCAAATGTCATACCATCCCAGGCGTTTCGCTGATCAGGAAGGCATGCAAAGACTGACGGCGAGTCGGTTGTCGCAACTGCGACGGCTTGAGCATGGGCGTGATCTTAGGCTGATCTGAGTTACGGGCAGCAACGGAGCCGCAGCAATCACGCGCCGGTTTCACGCCAAGCCAGTTTTCAGGGCGAATACGTTGCAAGCAGACGATGACAAGACCAGCCGACGCGAAGACGCCCTACACTTCACCGGCAAGCGTATCCCAACCAAGGCATGAGGCTAGCATCCGCATCATGCATCAGAGCTGGCAACCGCCTCTTGCCACGCTCTCCTATCCCAGTCGGCCGAGCGCGAGAGAGGAGCGAGCCCGACGCTTTGCTCAGAAGCGCTTGATCTCGATACCGTGTCTTCGCAAGGCATAGCCAATCTGGCGCGGGGTTAGTCCAAGCAGGCGCGCCGCCTTCGCCTGTACCCACCCGGATCTTTCCATGGCTGCGATGACGCGCTCGCGATCGGTGAGTTTCGCAGCACCCACCGCGGGTCGCCCCGGTGGCCCTAGCGGTGTCAGCTCGCTACTGACCGGCTGAACGGCTGTTATAGCTTCTGGAGGCGGCATGCTCAGCCTCGCGGGCAGTGAGAAATTGGGGCTCTGCTGTCGCGCCATTTCCTCCGGTCCACAGTTCAGTCCACACTTCCATAGCTTGGCCGACAGGCATTGCCCGTGACAGCATGCAAAATCGTGTCTTACGATCGACGATCCTTGCGCGAGGGTCGCGGTCCGCTGCACGCAGTTCTCCAGCTCGCGGACATTACCGGGAAATTCGCAACTCATGAGGATCTCAATCGCACTTGAATCGAACACCAGAGCACGGCCGTTTTCATTGTTGAAGTTCTTCAAGAAGCGAGCGGCGAGAAGCGGAATATCAGTGCGTCTTTCGCGCAGGGGCGGCAGTAGCAGAGGAACCACGCTGATTCGGTAATAGAGATCGGCACGAAACTCCCTCCTTGCCACCGCCTCTTCAAGATCCTTGTTCGTGGCTGCAATCACGCGGACGTCGACTTTGATCGTCTGATTGCCGCCCACCCGCTCGAATTCCTGCTCCTGAAGCACGCGCAGGAGCTTCGCCTGGAACGACGCCGAGATCTCACCGATCTCATCTAGGAACAGCGTTCCCTTGTCGGCGAGCTCGAAGCGACCCTTGCGCGCGTTGAATGCACCCGTAAACGCCCCCTTCTCGTGACCGAACAATTCGGATTCTAGCACCGTCTCAGTCAGGGCTGCGCAATTCAGCTTGATAAAGGGGCGTTTGGCGCGCGCTGAATGCTCGTGAATCGCCTTCGCGACCAGCTCTTTTCCGGTACCCGATTCGCCACGCAGCAGAACCGTGCTGTTGGATTTTGCGATCACCTCGATCTTCTCAAGTAACGTGCGCAGCGCCGGGCTGTCGCCGATAATTCCATCGACTTGGACCTTTTTACGCTCCCGCCCATGAGGCTTTGGTTCGGACAGCTGCTTCTGCAGCCGCAATTCCTCGTCCATAAGGCGCCCGCGATCGCGCTCAAAAACGTGATGCAGCTTCGCAGTCCGACCCAGAAGGCCAGCGACCATGGTCAGCAGGTGGAGGTCGTCCTCGAACTGCGCACGCGTCCCGTTATCTGCGACGCGGTCGATGCTCAGCGTACCCACAACCTTCTCGTCAATATCTATGGGAACGCCGATGAACGCAACACGCGTATTACCGGCGGCATCTAGCATCTCGACGTCGGATGGACTGAAGGCCGAATGCAGCGCTACGTTCTCGACGATGAGCGGCTGCCCCGACGCCACGATTTGATCAATTGCTCCTTGCGGCAAGCGCACCCCGCAGCGGGAATCGCGGCCTTCGTTCTGACCGTCGCCTACGATGATCTGGGGCACGCCGTCATGATCGAAGAGACACACGATGCCGCGGCGCATCTGCACGAGCGATTGCAGACGCTCGATGACACTCTCCAACTTGGCTTCGAGCCGGGATAGGCCGGTGAGCGTGTGCGCTATTTCAAAGATCGTGCTTAGCGATTTCTCTTGCGACGGCACAATATAACCGGAAGGGTCCGCGTCGGAGGTTGAGTTTAGTTTCTCGCGCAGGGAAACGCTGTCCAGCATAACGACTTCTCCGTTTCTTTCTTGATCCTCCCATGACCTTGATCGGACTCTTGTTGCATGCCCTCTCGATCTGACATCCGGTTCTCAGGGCGGGGCGAGAGATGACGCCTCTTCATGGCACGTCGGCAGCACCTACAGTGACTAGGTTTGCTGCGTTATTCTTTCCAACTCCCTGCGCGGATTCGCCCTGGCCAAAATGAGTTCCATCCATGAGGCTCAGATTAACCGGGCTTCGCCAAGGGCAAATTCATCACAAGTGTTGTCCGCCATTGATCGGGACTTCGGCGCCAGTGACATAACTTGCCGCATCTGAACATAGGAAGAAAATGACCTTGGCGACCTCTTCGGGTGTACCCACTCGGCGAAGTGGGATCTTTGGCACAAGATGCGCTTCCGTGGCAGGCGACAAAATGTCCGTCTTGATTTCTCCGGGCGCGACCGCATTGACGCGAATGCCATGTGAGGCGTAATCGTGCGCCATTTCGCGCGTGAGACAAGCGAGCGCAGCTTTCGAAGTCGCATATGCCGTGCCTGCAAATGGATGCACCCGCGAGCCGGCGATCGAAGTCACATTGACGATCGAGCCTGAAGCCGCTTTTAGCTCATCGAACAGACCTTGGGCGAGCAGGATCGGCGCCACCAGATTGAGGTGGAAGACGCTCATCCAGGTATCGACTGAGGTCGCCAGCGACGTCAGCCGGGCACCGTTCGGCGTTTTTGGTGAATTTCCGGCATTGTTTACCAGGCCATGCAACGGTGCGCCGGCAAGGCACTCCTTGATCTCGGCAATCACGCGCGGCAGCGTCCGATGGTCGCTCAGGTCGACTTTGATATAGCTGCCGTCCTCCGAGTCCCAAGGGCAGCGCACCGCGTCGAATGGTTGGCGCGCGCAAGAAATGACGCGCCAACCGGCTTCCGAAAACAATTTTCCGGTGGCGCGACCGATACCGCGCGATGCTCCGGTCAATACCAGCGTCTTCCGCTCACGCAGCAGGCGGCGCGCTCGATCGGCGTGAATTGGACCGCCCGGGTCCGTTTCCGACGATTGAGCTGCGACCGCTTTGTCATTTGGTAGACCTAGATTCACATGCCGCTCCCGTCCGCTCTCCTCGGCTATGCACCTGGTGCAGGATCCGGGCCAGATCGATGCAGAGCACAACTGGCGCGGTTTGACCCCCCAAATGGCAGATTCCGAACATCTCGCCTGTTCGCTTTTCGACAATAGCAACGCCCCGGCAATGGCAGGACCATCGTCGTGTTTCCGTGCGCGTTACAAATGCGTGCGGGCTCGATCTTCGAGTCGAGAGGCCGGCGTTTGCACCGCGAGCTGACTACATCGCTCTCCCCAGGTGGCCTGAGGCTCATTCGCCAGGGAAGATAGATCAGCTCCCTTTGGCGGAGATCAGGACCGATGCTAGTTCGTGCAATTCCTTCTCGGCCGCAGTGTGCGCGCGCGCACATGCGGCTGTTGATCAATCCGATACGGGCCAGAGGTCTTGCTGTTCGCAAGGTCCAACAAAAAGGACGCGATGGGCGCATGAATGAATAAGAAGACTAGTTAGTGGCAAAACGATTGCCCAGCAAAGGCGATCTATCCACCGGGCGCGCCCTTGTTGCTGCTGGGACATTCACACGTGACTGGCCTGCTGCGTTGACCGCCGGACAGCAATCACTGTGCTCTTCGCCGTCTGCCCGGGGATGGCAGTTTTTGGCTACGATGATGATACGGCCATAGCCCTTCCGGACGACACGGCTTACGCATGGTGGCGCGAAGCATTACGTAGCCAAGCCGCTGGCGCTCGTCGGTATTGGCCGAGGCTTCGCACCCGCACGCCTGATCGTGCCGGCATCGCATCCGTCGCAGAAGCAGCCGTATTAACAGTCGGCCGGCCAGGCGTCGCACCCGGGGCGGAAATCACCACCGTTTCGTTTCTGCGATATACCTCGCCAAGCAGATGGGTCGAGGCCAGCACTATCAGGCCGATGATCTCGGCAGGCCATTGATTAGCCCGAGCAGCCTCGTGGTAAGTGGTTCGGCGTGGAATAAGGCACCCCTTTGGTCCGCGCGCTAAACTGGTAGCGCTCGCGTCCTCGGAACTGGTCGGGATTGCGGAGGCAGAGGAGCGCGGGTTGTTCGAGCATCGTCGCGGCATCACTCGCGGTCGTTTTGGGTCTCGACGATGTCGCAGTGATGGGCCGAGCGCTGGATTTTGGAAACGGCGAGCACGCTCGGCCATTCCCCGGTCGACGTCAGGCTCGGCCAGGCCGGCCTGCGCGATCTCCTTGGCCCGCCAGCACGTAGCTGGCGGCCAGCACTCAATGCCGCGCCGCAAGCTTCGTGCCTAGCTTTCGTGGTCAACTAAATCACGCTCTCCGCTTCACGCGGGCGTGACCATAGGACTCCTGCAGTCGGATGCGGCCGCCATCATTGCGGCTACATCCAACAACAGTGCTAGTCACATGAAATCATCCTCGTACGAGTATCTGGGGGAACCTGGTGCGTTCTCGGTATCACTGCTCCCGTTCTCCTCAGCTTTGGAGAGATAGAGTCGAGGTTTGTCCGCACGCTGCCATTCACCGGCACTGTTCTTCGTCCACTTGTCGGGATGCTGCGCAGGGTCGAGTACCATGCCTCCATCAGCCAGTTGAACGAAACCCATCTTCGCTGCACGGGCTTGTGCTTCTGGATTGTCCGGATGCCAATTCAGCAATGGGCGTTCGCCATCGATCCGAAGTTGATGCTCAAGCAGAATATCGCCAGCGTTCTCGACAAGTGGATGAGCGACCTGAAAATCCACGATCGAGGTAATCTCAGCCCCGCCAGGAAACTGGTGTCGCCAATCGTCCGATTCAAATTCAGTCATGCTGAACCCGCCTTCCGTTCTCATCAGTCCGGCGCTCTGGTTTCCTAACTGGTAGCTGAAATACCGCGCTTCGTCCGAATCTCGCCTCACCGCGTATTGCTTAGCAACTTCCGCGGTGCGTCTCGCCCTCGAGGATACGAATTCCGAATACTCTCGTGGATTCTCGGCAATGTGCATGATATTATCGCCATGAAACTGCCTCGCTTCCCTCCTGAAAGACGTGATGTCCATCTCCATCACTGGAGGTCTGTCATTCAGGAAGTACGCTGGTGCTCCCGCTGAAGATGAGCTTCCGCCAGAAGTCGATCCGTCTAAGCGCATCTGTGCAAACGTGTCAGCGAAGCTTTCGGTTCCCGCATCGGTTTGCCAGCTGGCGTCATGCGTGTAGCATCGGAGGATCCACCAATTCGACCATACATAACTGTTCGCTCTCCTATTTTTTGCATTGGGTTCAGGCCAGCGAGGCCCGGCAGATACCCATAAATTGCTTAGTTGACGACTAGCCGACGAAGGCGTTCTCCCGGACGCACAAACCAATTAGAATTGCATCAAGTCAACGAAATTAGGTTGCGGCCCTGCTTGACGAACCCCGCATCTGTTCTGCGAGGTCCGCCGGACGAAAAGAAAGAAAGGGCCCTTTTCTGGCTCGAGGCGGCGGGGCCTGCTACTGCAGCTTCGGCTCCAAGTCGACGCGCTTCGCCGGGCTTGCCGCAATGAGTCGTCCGTGAAGAATTCGGAAGTGATTGATCCGTCGCTGTGATTTGACGTGAGCAAGTATTCGATTTTGCAAGAAAACCGTGGGTAGGTCTGGGTTTTCTGGCGTTTTGGGATTCCGGATTTGGCGGCTTCGTGATTCCTTTGACGGCGAGATCCGCTGTTGGGGAGAGCCCATGAGCCAGCCGCGCGACAATCGTCAGGACGATCTGTTTCGTCCATCTCTGGAAAAGATCATCAACCTTCGCCATCCGCTGGTGCGTCTGGCGGCGGAGATCGATTGGGACTTCCTGGCGGGACGCTTCAGTTCGGTGTGTCGCCTCGGCCCGGGGCAGCCACCGTTTGCCGACACGATTGGTAGCCGGACTGTTCATCCTCAAGCACATGCACAATCTCTCTGACGAGGCGCTGTGCGACAGGTGGGTCGAGAACCCGTATTTCCAGTATTTCTGCGGCGAGGTGGTGTTCCGGCACGACCTGCCGTTCGATCGCTCGTCGCTGACCCGCTGGCGCCAGCGGCTGGGAGAGGAGCAGATCGCCGCGCTGTTGCAAGAAAGCCTCTCGGTGGCACATCGAACGGGGGCGATCGAGACCAAAGATCTCGAGCGGGTCATTGTGGACACCACCATCCAGGAAAAGGCGATCGCGCATCCGAGCGATGTGCGGCTCATGCACCGGGCGATCGAGAAACTGGTCGATTTGGCCAAACGCGAGTGCGTCGAACTGCGCCAAAGCTATCTGCGCGTGGCCAAGCGCGCCGCCATCATGGTGGGCGCTACACGCACGCCACCAGTTCAAGCGTGCCCGGCGAGAACTCAAATTCCTGCGCACCCGGCTTGGCCGCGTCATCCGTGACATCAGACGCAAGATCGAGGGCGACCCAGCGCTTGAGGATCGCTTTGGTCCGCTGCTCGATCTCGCCCACCGGGTTCGCCATCAAGAGCCGCGTCAGCGCGGCCCCAAGGTCTACTCGTTGCACGCCCCCGAGGTCGAGTGCATCGGCAAAGGCAAGGCCCGGGCACCTTACGAGTTTGGCTGCAAAGTCTCCATTGCCACATCTGCCACAGCACCCAAAGGCGGGCAGTTCGTGCTGCATGCCAAGGCCCTGCACGGCAATCCTTATGACGGCCACACGCTCGGCCCCGTCATCGCCGATCTGGAAAAGCTCACAGGTGTCGCAGCCCGCCGCATCCACGGCGACAAGGGCTATCGCGGCCACAACTATCCCGACCGGTTCAAGGTCTGGATCAGCGGCCAGGTTCGCCGTGTCACCAAAGCCATCCGCCGCGAGATGCGGCGTCGCGCCGCCGTCGAGCCTGTGATCGGCCATCTCAAGGACGACCACCGGATGCGCCGCAACCATCTCAAGGGTCGCGACGGCGACCGCATCAACGCCGTGCTCGCCGCCGCCGGCTACAACTTCAGCCTGCTCCGCCACTGGTTCAAGGAACTTTTACGCGTCCTGTTGCGGATTCTCTGCCGCCGCCTATCGCATCCACACCTTGCCTAAAACGGCGCTCAGAAACGTTCTTCACGAACGACCAATGAATGCTTCATGCCCCTGCGTACCAAACCTAAACGCCGCGACCAACCGCAAGATCGGCTGCGGCTCCGTGGCCGACCTGCTGTAAACAGCCCGACGTCGGAAGGCGGTGTGAGAAGCGACGACCAGAATAGCGCGCGCCGAGAGCAAGCGTCAATGCGCCCGCTGTTGAGATTTGGACTTGATCTGCACTCCACCGACAGCGGCTTCTGGAAATGCCAATATGAAGCTCTGACAGAAGACCGCACTCGATCACGTGCCGTAAAGGGGCAGGCCTCTTGTTGAGAGGCAACCACAGAGGGCACCAATGTCAATCGGCGTTGCAGTTGGTCTCAAAGGTGGATGCTGCTAACCCCGAAATGGCGTCCCCTTTTGGATGCCGATTGAGACTAACTGCAAGCCGACGCGGCAGTTCATGAAGCCGCGAAATGCTCGTATGGGTTATCGATCATGGTCAGACGCGCCGGATTGCTCAGATCGAATTCAATAATGTGTGGCACGAGCAGACGGGCATAGCGCGTGAAGGCGCTGGTTGGGGGAAAGCGGATCACGGTAGCGCATCGCGCAAGAAGATACATGTCGACGAGAGCGGAAGCTCCACCTTCAATTCCCATTTCCGCACTATGCAACGGCCCTGCCCGATCGGCCTGGAAACGTTTTGGTACCGCGAAGACATCGGGAAACATACCCGATACGTAATCGAGCACCTGTGCACTGTCCGTGCACAGGAAGACCTTTACAGGCTTTGGATATGGCAAAGCCTTGGCTTTACGGATTGCCATGCAGACCTGACGAAGGGCGAGCTCAGAATCGGCCCAGTACGGCGCATGCTCCATGATATCTTCGCCATTGCCGTGCCGAACATGAACGCCGATGATGCTATGGCCGTTAAAGTGTTCCTCACAGAACGCGTCGATCCGCGCTCGAATCTCAGGCCTGAGTTTGATGTTCCGAAAGATCAGTCGTTCGGCTTCCTCGCTGCAACGCCACATCAGGCAAGCGTCACAGACAATGGTGTTGGCTTCGTTATCTTCTTTTGACTGGAACAGCTCGGTCAGTTCGTCACGTTCTCGGAATATCTGCTCATCCGGGCGATTGATGCAGTCGATCGATGGCCTATTCCACCACCGCGGGAAGAACGGTCCGGGAAACGAGAGCTGGTTGACCCGATCATCGCAAATCACCGGCACTCCAGCGATGTCCTGAACCGGCTCGAAGAACACCGGAAAGGCGTTGCTGAACTGTTGGTCGATGTAACAGGAACCGCGCCAGTCGATGACGAGCGTCCGCCCGGTCCGCTGCGCGTACGACCAGGCTGACGCCAGCGACCAGAGGCAATCACCAAAGCCGGTACGCCTCCGAGAAATAACAAAGCGTTCCTTCATCAAATTATCAAACCCTTCTCGTTGCGCAAGATCAGTTTTGTGTGGCGTACCTACTTTTCTGCGATTCCGATCCCCGCCAATGGACGGCTGGTCACCTGGACGCAAGGCGATCAACCTGCAAGCCTATCCTCCACGGCACCGCGATTGGCAGGTCATGCAAGAGGCTTCCACGGAGCCTCTTCCGCATTGCTCACCTTTCACGACCGCGCAGGATGCAGCCGAATACGGCGCTGATCCCAGAGCCCGCGCAGTTCGTTCACGAGACCTTCGCGCCTAATCCTGTCAGAGGTGACCCTTGCGAGAAGATCGGCAAGAACAGCTTCCTTCTCAATTTGCATCAGCATGTCGAACAGGTCATGCGAGACGCGCACGCTGTCATGGCTGGAGTGACCCATGCGGATCTCGCAGACCGTCTCCTGACGTTCTCGGCCCGCATGAGCGCGAACCCGGTAAAGGGATACATGGGGCGGCAGTGATACAGCGAGTGCAGTCCAGCTTTCGAGCGTTGTTGCCCGCTTCTTGACGAGGAATGACCCGACCACAAGGCCATCCAGCTCGGTCGACAAAAACGCCGTAATCGCATCGGCAACGGAATCTACGATCGGTTCGGCATTGTTGTTGAATGACGTATTAAGCAGAATCGGGACGCCTGTCCGGCTCTTGAACGCATTGATGAGTTCCCAATAGGCGGCATTGTTCGTGCGGGAAACCGTTTGCAGCCGAGCGGTACCATCGATATGCGTGATCGCCCCCAGCAAAGCGCGCTTGGATTCACGCACGCGAACGACGAAATTCATGAAGGGATATTCTGCGCGACCATCCGGCAACTCAAAGAACGCGCCCGCATCCTCCTCCAGAACCGACGGCGCAAATGGTCGATAACTCTCGCGCTTCTTGACCATCGCGTTAATCCGCTCCTTGTTTGCGGCGGGCCTCGGGTCCGCAAGAATACTGCGGTTGCCGAGCGCACGAGGGCCGAACTCGGACCGGCCCTGGACCCACCCGATCACGGCGCCATCAGCGATCCACTCGGCTGCTCTGGTTGCGACGTCAGCGGTCCGTTCTATCTCCAGGTGTCCGGCCCATCGCTTCAGTTCCTGTTCAATGCTGTCGTCGCTGCCGACATCTGGCCCCCAATAAACCGCCTGGAGTCGCTCGCGGGGCGCAGGCTGCCCCGCCTCTTTCGACACCATCAGTGCCGCGCCCAATGCGCATCCGGCATCATGCGCTGCCGGCTGCACGAAGATGTCTTCGAAGAGGCCTGAATACAGGAGTTTTCCGTTCAGAGTGCAGTTGTGGGCGACCCCGCCGGCCAGGCACAACCGTTTCATTCCCGTCGACTCACGGTAGTGCCGAAGAATATGAAACACGATCCGTTCCAGCGCCTCCTGCAACGATGCGCTCACATCTTGATGCTGTTGCGTGAACGGCATTCCCTTTCGCCGGACTTCGATATTGCGCAGCAATGACGGACCGATCCGGTCGAGGTGAACGCGGTAGCCACCGTTTGCGGAGAGCTCATAGAATTGGGCAAAGAGCTCGCGATAGCGTGCGGGATCTCCGTAAGGAGCCAGTCCCATCACCTTATACTCGTCGAACAAGCCGTAACCGAGATATCGGATCGTCTCCAGATAGAACAATCCGAGAGAGTTATTCTCTGGAAACGTCATAAGCTCGGTCATTTCGGTACCCGACCCGACCGCCAAGAGACCCGAGAGGAAGTCGCCACAACCGTCGATGGCGAGAACCAGGCCTTCTTCAAAACCCGACATCGCCAGAGCGCTCACGGCATGGGCCTGATGGTGGCCTACGAATGACACCCGCGAGGGATCAATTTCGGTTCCGAACTCCGCCGCCAGAAGGTGCCGTAATAGCAAATTGGCATTTAGCGGAATTGAGATCTCAGGTTGTGAGATGAACAGCCGTTCGAGCATCGCGTTGCAATAGGGTTCGGTGGCGTAGAACGCAATACGATCGACGTCGCGAAGCTCCACACCTGCAGCTGCAAGACAGTATTGAATCGCACCGCTCGGGAGCTTGTTTGAGTGTTTGATCCTATTGAGGCGCTCCTCTTCAACGGCAGCGATGACGCGCCCGTCCCTGACAAGTACTGCGGCGCCGTCGTGCAGAAACGTGTTCGGTAGTTCAAGCGGATTTTCATAGACCCTATCGAGCCCGCCACTCAGTCCTAGACACAGCATCTTGTTCTCCGTTCATCCTGAGAGGCCTGTTGGCCTATTTCGTATCGCTTGCCTTGCAAGTAGACCGTACATCGCGGCGGGCAGATCCGGCATTGCTAGCGTGACAAAGGCCCACATAAGCGTCGCACGCGAATCGCGTTACGCCCGATATCTGATCTCGTCCACGCAATGCTTCGCTTGAGGTCTTGTTCCTCTCACCGCATCAGCCGTTGCCGAAGCAGCGCGGCCGAGACGAGGAAGGGAAACGCCGCGTAGATGCAAAGTGCGCCCACATGCAAGCCGACGCTGTCGACTGGCCGTCCGAGCATTGCTGGACGAATGAGATCGACCGAATGAGTCAGCGGCAAGAAGGCGGCTATGCGTTGAAATGACCCTGGCAACTGGCTCATTGGGAAGATCGCCCCGCTCAAATACATCATGGGCGTGAGAATGAGTGACTGGTAGAAGATGAAATAATCGTGGCTCGGTGCAAGTGCTGAAACGACCATTGCGAGGCTCGCGAACGTAACGCCAGTGAGGGCGATGGCTGGTAACGCATAGGGGATGGATGACCACTCGGCATAACCCAGTGCGACGGCAACAATCGTAATCGCCGTCCCGGCGAGCAAGGCCTTGCTCGCTGCCCATGCCACTTCACCGAGAACAATGTCGCCGAGCGTAAGGGGCGTACAGAGCACTGCCTCCCATGTGCAATTTGTCTGCATGCGAGCGTAGGCCGCATAGATCGTTTCGAAGGTTGCGGAGACCATCGCGCTTGTGGCGACCATGCCAGCGGCGAGAAACGAGATGTATGAGGTCCCCTCGACGCCACCGATGATCATTCCAAGGCCAAAGCCAAGGCCAAACAGAGAGCTAATCGGCTCGGCCAGATTCCCAAGAATCGATGCCAAAGCGACTTTCCGCCAGACCAGAAAATTCCGGCGCCATACCGCGATCCAGTTCCATGGATTAGCAGGGAGCGCCGGCGCAAAACGTTGCCACATCGTTCAGTCCTTCATCTCTCGCCCGGTTAGCCGCAAGAAGACATCCTCCAGATTTGGAGGACGCTGCAGAAGGCGGAGATCCGTGCGGTTACCAAGCCGGACGCGCACCTGCTCTGGATCCCTGACATAGCAGAACAACGTCTCTCCGCTGACCTCAGCGCGCTGCACTTGGGGTCTGACCAGCGGCAGCAGTTCATGCGGATTACCACCGTAAATCTCGATCACTTGGCAGCCGATCTGCTGCTCGATCAGCGCGTGAGGCCGGCCTTCGGCGATCTTGCGGCCGTGCTCAAGCACACATAGGCGGTCGCACAATCGCTCCGCCTCTTCCATGAAATGGGTAGTGAGAAGAATTGTTTTGCCGCGCGCTAATAGCGAGCGCAAGCGTTCCCAGATCAGGTGACGGCCGTGCGGATCGAGGCCGGTCGTCGGCTCGTCTAGCACCAAAAGCTGCGGGTCATTAATGAGGGCACGAGCGAGCGTCAGGCGCCGCTTCATGCCACCGGACAGTTCGCCTACCCGGGCATCCGCCTTGTTCTCCAGGCGGGCGAATTCGAGCAGTGACGGCGTGACCGCTTTGACCTCGGTCGCGCTCATGGCGAAGTAGCGACCGAAAACGAGCAAATTCTCGCGCACCGTGAGCTGAAGATCAAGGTTGTCGAACTGTGGGACAACCCCGATGCCCCGGCGCGCCAAGCGAGCACGTGTCGGCACCGGCTCGCCAAGCACGCATATCTTACCTGCGTCGGGCGATGAAACACCCAGGATCAAACGCGCAAGCGTGCTTTTACCCGCGCCGTTTGGTCCGAGCAGACCGAAACACTCTCCCGGCGAGACCGTAAACGAAACAGCGTCCACGACGACCCTGTCGTTGTAGGACTTGCTCACCTCGAAAAGGTCGACTGCCGCGGTTGACATTTGCTTACGCCATCGCGACGGACGTTGTTCGCGCCGCTTCCTGGGTCGCGCGCTTTTTTGTCCAAAGCAGGCCGTCGCACCATACGTGATCAACGCGTCCCCACTTGCACGCGGCGGCGGCATCCGGGAAGAAGCCGCGTCCATGCAGATTGGCGCTGGTATTGCAAAGCAGCGGAATGGCTGTGAGCTTCTCGTACGCGATGAGAAGCTCGGCCACTTTATGTGGAGAGGTTCTGGAAACGGTCTGTAGGCGGGCCGATCCATCGAGATGCACGACGGCCGGAATTTTGTCCCGCCATTCCGGTCGCGTCTGGTGATCGAACAGCATGTACGGATCGGGTACGCCAGGGCTAAAAATCTCGGCCGCGCGATCCTCCAGGCATATCGGCGCTACCGGCCTGAAATGCTCGCGAAGTTTGATATCGTTGAGATGATCTTTCATTCCTTCCCAGGTCGCGGCTGCGAGAATGCTTCTGCCACCCAGAGCTCGTGGTCCGATCTCGGCCGGTCCAGCAAGGAAGACGACCGGCTTGTCGCCCGCGAGAATTGCCGCAAGTTCGCCCATCGTGCAGGGCGCGCTCTCCCATTCGGGCGGGACTTCGCTGGGACGAACGGCCGGCCCACTGTAGACCGACCATTCCAGAGCTTTAAAGCCTTGCTGTGCCGCCAGTGCAGAGCAAGCAGCACCGATGGCTGAGCCGCTGTCGTTTGGAAAGGGGGGCACCCACACGGCATCGAACAGGCCGGTCGCACGAAATGCACTATTCCACTTAATATTCAAGCCACAGCCGCCGGCGATGCAGAGGTTACGCGCCCCCGCAAGATCCGAGTGCCGCTGCACAACATCAGAAATTGTGCGAACCAGCAGACGCTCTAGAAAGACGTGAAATGACGCAAGGACGTCTTCGGCTTGCTTGGCCTTCAATCGCAGTGCGCACGCATCGAAGAAGTCGTGCAGAGCTTCAAGTGGCGATCGTGAGCTGTTGGTTTCTGCAAGCTCACGGCAAGCGCCGTCAGCATGCGTGGCAAAGTGCGCCTCATAGAGTTCCTGAAACGTCTCGATAATATCCCCGTCGGGCGATCCCAGCGCGATATAGGCCATCAGCTTGCCGGCTATACCGAGATCCCAACTGGTCCGGTCCACCCGCCTGTAAGGTCCAAAGTGATGTCCTGCCGTCGCATAGGCGTGACCTATCATCGGAAACAGGCATTCGATGAAACGGATGCCGTGGGGCTCGACATAGTAGAGGCGTGGAAACATGCAGCCGTCCCACACCAAGCAGAAAGCAGATTGTGCGGATTTGGCAAACGAGCTGGCGCAGTATGCGGATGCTACGTGCCCGGTGACATGGGGATAGCTTTGATAAGGATATAGCTTCCCGTCTAGCATGAGGCCGATGCGATCGCGGGACGTCAGGGGGCTGTCGCCGTGCCGTTCGACATACGGCGCGCCCTTGAGCTTGACGGTCGTCGGCCCACTAAGGACTTCAAACTGCGATTCGAACTCTCCATCCCAGCCATCAATGACGAACTGATCAACATCGCTCGGATCCAGCCCGTGCTCCGCCAAGGCGCCAACAACCGCATCCAGGTTGTCAATGGTTTCATAACGCGGATTATTGTTCAGCTTCTCCTGTTCGACACAAAACACCAGCCGGCCGTCTTCGATCAGAGCGACTGCCCCGTCATGCGTCAACTTGATACCGCAGATACGCATAGTGGCTCCTTTCAAGCTCGGCCGTTAAGACGGACCGAAGATTGCTCCGGATTGAGAAAGCGGACCAACAAGCAGTCTTCGTCAGCTGACTGCCCCTGGCACTGCGCGCGTTCGACCTCAATGAGCGCTTCAGTCAGCATCGCGATGACCGTCTCGGCGCCAGCGACATGCCCCCATCGCTTGCAGGTGGCATCACGTGCAGATCCGAAGACCAGATGCCCACCTGGAGCAAGCATCTTCACCATTTTGTCGATCGCGATACGCATCTGTGTCATGTCTTGAAGATAGTAAAGAACTTCAGCGACCACGATCAGATCGAACAACTCTGCGGTCGAGAACTGCAGAATGTCGCTCGCCGCCCAGCTGATATGCGACCACCTCTTGGTCCGCTGGACCGCGCGACCGATCGCTCGCGGCATAACATCGATGACCGTGAGTCGTTTGCAGTGAGGAGCAAGTTTCTCTGTGAATGCACCGGCCGCGCACCCGACCTCGAGGCCGTTTGAGACGGCGCCGTCCGACAGCGATAGCCGCAGCAATTGGGTGTGACGCTTACGTTCGAACGGATTGTCGTCAAGCCGCCACGGATCGTCGTTAGCCAGCTCCCGTTCCAACGACTGATATGTGTCTACGCTCACGAGTTAATACCCCTACAAAACTGCTCAGTCAGTCTCGGCCGCAATGCCATCCGGCGCGATCAGCTGCGAGGAAGCGCGCGAAAGGCCTGCCCTGCGAATTGAGCCAGGCGTTCCCGATCCTGGGTTAAGGCTTGGTCCACTTGCCGCCTTTTCGATCGAGGCCTTCGATTCATCAACGTCTGATTTCGCTACTTTGCGCGAGAGCCAGTTGCTGTTGCTCAAGGTACAGAGCGCGTAGGCCTTCATTGGGAGCAGGAGGAAGATGTTGATCGGGGTGTGCAGCGCGAATCCGAGAAATCGAAGCTCGCGGGCGCGAATCGCCGCCACGCTGCACCGAACCATGGTCATCGCGACGATGGTCAGACCTGTCCACCAGGGCACGCTGTCGGTGAGCGCGAGCTGAGCGAGCGCGGCAATCGAGGAGATGGCGAGCAGCAGCGGCCCGAGGTTCTGTCCGAGCACATCGAGCGTGAGATACCGATCGAGCCCGGGCAGCAGGTGCAAACCGAGCAGCGTGTCGCGGTAAGTGCTCCGCGCCCAGCGGAGCTGTTGCCGCAAATATGGCAAGAGCTTGTCCGGGACCACCGTGGCGGCGATGGCGTCCGGAACGTACTCGGTTCGAAACCCTGCCTTGAGCATGAGGATCGTGAGATGGCGGTCCTCACCGAAGTCGCTCGGCTTTCCCCGGAAAAACTGGGTCTCGTACTGGTCCAGCAGCAACATGAGCGCGGAACGGCGGTACATGGCACACGGCCCACAGCAGCACATGACCGCACCAAAGCGCGTTTGCGCCGCGCGCTCCTCGTTGCAAGCCAACCAGTACTCCATGTCGATCAATCCGGTCAGCCAGCTGTCGTCGCGGTTGCTGGCCGTCAATTGACCCATGGCCGCGCCGACGGCTGGATCCTGCATCTTGCGGACGAGCTTGCTGACAACATCGCTGGCGATTTCCGTGTCGGAATCGACGTTGAGCACGAGATCGCCGAACGAGCGGCGTATCGCGGCGATCTGCGCCTTGCGCTTTCCAACGTTGCTTGGCAGCAGAATGACGCTGACCCTCGGGTCATGTGCGTAGCTTGCGTGCACGGGTGCCACTGCACCGACATTTGCGGAGCCGTCATCGACCACATAGACCTGCAATCGCCCTGGGTAGTCCTGGCTTGCAATAGACTTCAGGCAGGTCGCCAGCGTGCGCGGGTCCTCGTTGAAGCAGGGCACGATGACATCCACGCTGGGCAGAGCACCGGTGTCGACCGGGTCGTACGGCGGCAGTGAGGCGTCGGTTCGCAGCGCATAAAGCGCCTGCGCGCTCTTGTGGACGCTGGAGAGCAACGCGTAGGAGGCGACAGCAACGGTGCTGATGGTGGCAAGCAGGGTCATGGGAATTGATCTATTCAGTGAGGTTGAGGAAGCGGCCGGATTGCAAATCCACGGTCATGCAGTGCTGGAATGAGCTGGGCGAGCGCCATCACAGTCTGGTCGCGCTGACCAGCATGAGGGCAGCGTCCCAACTCGTCGGGTGGGCATCCGTCGTGCAGGAGCACGATTGCCCCCGGCCGGACTGCGGCCAGCACCGCGGCAACAATCGCCTCGACGCCAGGACGAGACCAGTCTTGCGGGTCGACTGACCAGTGCAGGGCCGCCAGATCGGCCTTCGCCGACGCGGCGAGGGCCTCCTTGGTCCAAATCCCGTACGGCGCACGCATGTGCCGCACAGAGGCTCGAGGGCAGCCTATTCCGATGACCTTGTTCGTCGTCAGGATCTCGTATTGCACCTCATCCGGCATGCATTTGGACAATTCCGGGTGCGTCATTGTGTGGTTTGCGATTTCGTGCCCTTCAGCAATGATGCGCTGGATCAGCTCGGGCTGGGCGGCTGCATATGCACCGATCACGCAGAAGGTGGCGGGGGCCCGATGCTGCGCCAGCACGTCCAGGATAGGCGGCGTGCAATGCGGGTTTGGACCATCATCAAAGGTCAGATAGACGCAGTGCTCTCCGCCGGCCTCGGCGTAGTCGCTCCGCGCTTCAGTCACGTCGTTTGTTGACGTCACAGCTCTGGCCCGTTCCGTTCAATCATCTCACCGGCCGGCCATTCGCTCATTGGCCTGGCAATCGGCAGAACGAGGCCGACCACGTCCTCCACGCGCGTCGGAGGCACAGTGAGATAGATATCCGGACGAGCAGACCGAACGCGGAGCCCTGGTAGAACAGTCGCCAAGCCCTGTCGCCCGAGCAGTCTGGTAATATGTTTCTGCAGGGCAGATCGGACCGTGCCAAAGCCGAATGGCACGCCAAGATCTCGCAATACGGGGTACATCACGCGGATGGAGTGGCTGATTCCTAGCCCCTCGAGATCCGGGCGCACCCCGTACAATCCGAGCTCAGCCACGAGCAGATCGACCTCACCAACTTTTATGAAGCGGCGCAGTGCGCCGATGTGAATCGCGACGCCACGATCATCGTAGCCAATTGCCCGAATCTCAGGCCTTGCGCCGGCCCAGCTTCGATGACCTTCAAAGGGCTTTGCATTGAATTCCCCGGTCGGACCATAGGTCTTGCGGAAGAAGTCGGACAATTCGATATGGTCAGCAATTTGAAGCTCATTCTCCCAGCACAGCCTCCAACGAACTGGAGGGCGCGCCGAAACACCTCGTGTGGACCCAGGCGCGATCATGTTCATAGAGAGTAGTTCCTATTCATTATTTGGCTCCTGACGCAGGCCAGCAGTTCGCTACGTTCGAAAGGCTTGCTCAGGAACTGGAGTCCAGCTTGCAGGACTCGGCTCACGTGGTCTCCGGAGTGGTCTGTGAGCAGAACGGTGGGAATCGCGCCTCCGGATGCAACCAGATGATGGAAAAGCTCAAGGCCACTCATCACGCTCGACTGCATGTCCGCGATCAAGCACGACGTGATCAAACGGCGACCCGATTTCAAGAACCCGTCTGCGCTCTCAAAGGGTTCTGGCACGTAGCCCGCGGAAAACACCACATCCGTGAGAGCTTCACGCACTGACCGATCTGCATTCACAATTGAGACCACATCGAGCGTGTGCGCAACTCGCATCAGATTCGCCAAGGACGCCTTCGTTTGCATGTTCCGCACGATTTCACCCCAGCAAGGACGCAATCCAATCGACTGCGGCCACAACACATTCGGCACCCGCAACCGGGAGGGTCCGACTGGACGGAAATCTACGGCCAAGTTGAGCGTTCGCTCAATTCTACGGCGGTACACGGCGGATATAGAATGGGTTGGCAAAGCCAAACGATGGTTTGCTCGTCGTATACGCCCACGCGAGTTTGCGGATCCGCACCGTCCGAACTCGGCGAGATATGGCTTGCGCAACATGCGCGAACCTGCGACCGCACGGTCCAGACGTCTTGATCGATCCCTTGCGCTGGGCTGAGACGCGCAACGATTTGTAACCATTCTGATTGATCTGACTTCTCGCTAAACCATCGTTTGCTATCCTCATTCGGTACAAATGGTAAAATCGATTGTATCGATAGAACACATTCACACCGTGGATCACTCAGGATCATGCGTTTCAAAGGCCTCGATCTGAATCTCCTCGTCGCGTTCGACGCCCTGGTGACGCAAGGCAACCTCACCGCGGCGGCAAGAAGCATCAACCTCAGTCAACCTGCCATGAGTGCCGCCGTCGCGCGGCTTCGCACTTCCTTTCGAGATGAGCTATTCACGATGAGGGGCCGAAAACTGGTTCCAACGCCGCGGGCTGAAGCGCTCGCAGCCCCGATTCGCGAGGCTCTCGCTCACATTCAGCTCTCCATCATTTCTCCGGACGACTTCAATCCGTCTCAATCGACTCGGCGATTCAAGATCATCCTGTCCGACTTCATGACTGTCGTTTTTTTTCGAAGAATCGTGGACCGCGTCGTGCGGGAGGCTCCTAGAATCCGCTTCGAATTGCGGCCACCTTCAGAGGAACCCGATGAGCTTCTCCGGCGCGGTGAAGTTGATTTTCTGATGTATCCGGAGATGTTCATGTCGAGTGCGCATCCAAAGGCGGCACTGTTCGAGGACACTTTCGTTTGCGTGGGCTGCCCCATGAACAAGCAGCTAGCATCGCGACTCACGTTCGAGAACTACATGTCAATCGGGCACGTGGAAGCTCAATTTGGACGTTTCTTGAGGCCCTCCTTCCGCGAATGGCTCTTGCTCGAGCATGGTTTCAAAATACGCACCGAGGTCGCTGTGCAGGGTTTTGGTATGATTCCGCCAATGTTATTGGGCACCAACCGTATCGCGAGCATGCCCTCAAGACTCGTCAGCCATTTCGCAAATACGATGCCCCTGCGGGTTGTCGAACCTCCGTTGCGACTTCTGACATTCACCGAGGCCGTCCAATGGCCCGCGATTCATAATACTGATCCCGCAAGCATTTGGATGCGCAACATATTCTTCCAAGAGGCATCCACGATGGTCTCTCCGCCCGAGACCAGCCAATTTCACAGCCCGTTGTAGGATTGTTCGGGCCGGTTGCGACCTTCTCTCGGTTAACCAGATCTTCTCGAAGCTTCGGTCCTCTGACTGACGTTGGGCAAGGGTCGAAATTGGCGCGCTTGAGCGCGGTTTGATCGGGTCGTTGGCGCTATTGATCTCGCGCTGCCAGGACGATCTTGCGCCTCATACAGCTCGCTCGGCGGCGCTCCGCAATGATTTTCCGCCGATCCGGGCCGGCTGCATCGCGCCGGTCCATGTGAGCCGAGCACAGAGCTCGCGAAATGATCCGGCGAGTCAGGTGAACAATATCCGACCTCAGCACTAAAATTCCCTTGAATCGCACGCTGCGTCAGGTTGTAGACCAGCACCTGCGATCGAGGCCGCAAGGTGGACGCTGGTAGCGCACCCGCACCGCTCATCGCCTGACGGTGGGCATTCTCCTTGCCGTCAACTGGCCCGGCGATCGAAGTAATGCCGAAGCACATCAGTAGCTAGACGTCTATGTGGCGGGCGACCTACTGGGGCGATGCTCGCTTGTTTGCGTCGGAACAGCTTGTTCTGCCGAACGCCAACGCCCGCCATGGTCGCGCCCGCGAAGCCCAACGCGAGCTGACCTAAACTCGGGAGAGCGGACCGGCAAGTGAGAGGTATTGCGTAAGGCTGGAATGGAGATTGGGACACGTCATCTCAACGGCGCTTATCTTACCCTTATTGTGCTCGATCCGGGATAATCGGGCGCAACCGCAAAGTCGCTGGCCGCAGGCTCAACCTGGATCCAGGCCATGAGCTCGCGGCATTGTCGCGCTGCGCGCGTGCTTCGGTGATGAGTGTTTATGATGAGAGGGCGGCAACTGTGCCAATGTCCGCGCACGAAACAGAAGGGCTCACCGTTCCAACTCGCCATGCCCTGCTCCACCTCCAGCTCTTGATCCTTTCGGCCGACATGTTCACCCAAGCCAAATCGGATCATGCTTGGGGGGCCTCCTTTCGGATCTCGCGACAGTTGTGTTCTTTCCAAAGTGTCGTGGCGTGACGCGCGCGGTGCCACCGCCGTCGGTCTCGAGTTGCTGCCCCTCACCGCTGAGCCCGATGGGCTCCTTTGGCGCGGTAACATGATTTGTCTATCTTCCCCGAAGCATCTCTACTCAGCGGGCGAACCCAAAGCGATACCGCTCGAGGATGATATTGAGTGAGTGAGCTGCCGGACGAGCAAGCCAACCGCAACAGGAGAAACTTCGAGCCTACGTTCGATAGGATACTTGCGGTGTATCCCCAGACACTGCCCCTCAGATTCGAGGGGTCTTTGCCTTGAACATGGTCTTAAGATGCGCATTAAGATCCTCCTCCAAGCTATAGCCTCATCCTCCTTTGCTATTGCGGACCCCGTATGGCGCGGCTGCCAGCAAGGCTCGCCAAGCTTTGTGCAAAGACTATGCCGCTACGGATCCTTGCACTTGTAGTGCATTGCATCTGGTGAGTCCGATGTACTGCGCTGCGCGACACTGATCCGGCACAGGTCTGGATATGCGAGTTATTGCTGTGCACGTCCGCGTTTGCCCAGCGTGACCGCGTGGTGGCGGGGCCCCCGTCGACCCATTCTGAGCGCCTCACGTTCAGCGGATGCCGGAGCGCTCCTTCGAAAGTCGGTCCTCAATCGCGAGCAGCGTTTCGCCAGCCGCGCCAAATGCGCTTGCGTTGAGATGCATGACGGGATTGGTTTTGAGGCCCGCCTTCGCTCATTCTGCCGATGCTTTGCCGCCGCGGACTTGCGCCATTAAAGAGCAGCCATCATCTTGTGGCATTCCAAGAACAGATGTAGCCATGCGCGAGCAACGCCTTCGCGCCCACAATCCCATCTCAACTGGACTACCATAGGCGCCGAGCCGGCGGCGCGCCACGACGTGGCGGTAGAACTGATTTGCGATGATTTACCAATCAGCGCCAGGCTCAACGAGGGACATCACAGGAAGGATTGCGATCGAAAGAGGCCCATCTGATCAGGACTGTGTCTGGGTCCGCCGTTTCGTGAAGCAGCATCTAAAGATCAAGCGGAGCTGTATGCGCATGGTGGTCGCTTCTCGCGCCGATCAGACAGCAGATTGCCACCGCTGCGGCAGCATCCAGGAGAAATTACATAGTTTCAGCTAGCGACGCCTTGGACAAAAGGAAGCGTACGCCGTGTTGCACAACGGCATCACGCGGCTCCTCCTGACACATTCTTTCGCGCACGTCGCCGCTCCGTCTCGTTTTTGCCCCACCACGGCCAAACGGCTTCGTCACGTGCGGCGCGAGTGCGACAATGAAAGGAGCCTACTCTTGGGTGAGTCGAGTGGAATCTACGATCCGGAGGATCTCGCGATGTTGGGACACCTCTTTGATCAAGCAATCACGTGTTTACCGACATGCATGCGAACCAGCGAGAACCGCGCGGCGATCGCGAGACTTGTTCTGCAACGCGCAGCGAGTGATGAATTGGGGTCGCTGGCGAACTTGATGCTTGCACTTGTCTCGGCCGCTTGATCAACAGCGTGCTCTTAGTCCTTTTGCGGTACGCAGCAAGAGACCATCACCTAGATCATTGAATTAACTTGATTCTCACGTGGCGTCAGGTTGTAGGCATGTAAATAGAGGACCATGACAAACGCCAGACCACGACGGCGCCGATGGCGCATTGGAGAACTTGCAGAGGCGACCGGTGTAACCGTACGCACTCTGCATCACTACGAACATATCGGGTTGCTGATGGTCTCGGAACGTACCGATGGCGGTCACCGCATGTACGACCATGAAAGCCTACAACGCGTCACTCAGATTCTCGCGCTGCGTAATCTCGGCTTCTCACTTCCTGAGATCCGCAAAGCAATCGAGGGGCGAACGTCTCTCACGGACCTGTTGCGCAACCATCTGGAGCGGATTGAACGTGAAGTCGCGCAGGCGACATTATTAAGGGACCGAATACGCAGTATGACGACGCAAGGTGAGACACACGTCAGTGTCGACCAACTGCCGGCCACGTTAGACGCAATGTCGCGGATTGAGGAGCCTACCCCCTCGGCGATGTGCGCCGCTAACGCAGAACGGTGGCGGAAGATTCGCGACGAGCTACGAAGCTGCATGGATCAGGGCGAGCCTCCATGCAGTGAACGAGCAAAAGCGGTCGCGCGTCAGGCCCGTTCGCTGCTGACTGAGATCGGAGGAGCTGATTCGACTGTCTCAATGGTACTCAAGGTGCTGACGCGATTGACCGAACCACACAATCTCGCCGGCTGGGATGCGAGCCTCATGCAATACCTCGATCTCGCCCTCGCCGCGCTAGAGGACCAGCTCGGAGAGAGTTGACGCCCGGTTGCGCACGCAATCGGTTACCGGAATGTCTTTAAACCCAATGGGTTGATAGTGCCCCTTCGAGTCTGAGGACGATCGTTAGCCGCTAGCATTTCGCCCTCGAATCTGCGTTGGCTGGGACTTTTTGGGTCTTTGGCTCTGTGGCTCTTGGCGATCAACCTCGACGAGCACGCTTCGAAGTACTTGATTCGTACGTAACGTCAAATTGTACCATCTAACGCATCGTCTCAGCGGCGGGGCGGACAGAGCGTCGGCTAGACGATGGAGACTCCAATGATCGGCATCGCTTTCGGAATTTCCCGGTGAGAGGCCTCGGCGAGAACAAGTCGGTGGATGATCGTCCGGGCCTTTCAAGCGCCTCGTCGGCACACATCTGCCGCGCACAGGAGATTGATGAGTCTACGGGGCACCGGCAGGATGCTCGATATGGGTCCTGTTGACGCCTAGAGAACGCCCTCCTGGCCAGTCCCGTAAGGTCCGTTCGTCCGTGCCCGCCGGATACTTATGGATGAGCCTCGCAACAACTTGAGCCGTTCGTACCAACCTGAGTTCGATTCAAACATCATTGCGCCGGGCTGCTGGTCGCCGCGTCATACCAACGGCGAAGCCGATCAAGAAGTCGCGCCATATCCGGAGCTCCACATGTCGATTCTTCCCGTTCATAGGCTTGCAACTGCCGCGCTCCTTTCTTCGATCCTAAGTTCGAGCGCGTGGGCAAAAGATGTTTACATTGCGGTAGCGGGCCCAATGATGGAAAACACTGCGGCGCTGGTCGCGCAGATACGCGACGGAGCGTCGGCGGCAGTGGATTCGATAAATGCATCGCGTCTGCTGCCTGACACAAAGCTCGTGTTGAGGATTTCCGACGACGCATGGGATCCCAAGCAGGCCGTCGCTGTTGCCAATCGCTTTACAACTGACGGGATCAAGCTCGTCTTTGGGCACTTTTGTTCATCTTCGTCGATTCCGGCTTCAGACATATACGCCGAAGCCAAGGTGCTTCAGATTTCACCTGGCTCGACGAATCCCCCTCTGACAGAGCGTGGCGCAACCACGCGGTTTCGGATTTGCGGCCGCGATGACCAAGTAGGCGGGGTTGCGGCCGACTATATCGTGCGGCACCACCAAGGCGCAAAGCTCGCGGCCCTTGACAAGAGTACAGCAGGCAAGGTCATCGCCGATATCGTTGAATCACGGCTTCGGGCAGCTGGCGAGCACACTGTTCGACAAAGCTATGCTGCCGGCGAGAAGGATTACGCCGCTCAGGTTTCGAGACTGAAGAGAGAGGGAACCAGATCGTCTATCTCGCCGGCTATTACAACGAGATCGGCCTAATCGTGCGTCAAAGTGGGGAGGCGGGCGCACGTCTGGCCGTGATCGCCAATGACCCGCTGATGCCAAGCGAGTTTTTGGCCATCGCCGGCGACGCCGCAAACGGCACGATCTTCACCTTTATGCCGGACCCGACGAAGAATGCTGCAGAGCCAGCCGCCGTCGCCAGGCTCAAGACTTCGAGCCTATCTGCCGCGGGTTACACGCTCTACGCTTCTGTCGCGGTGGAAGCATGGGCAGGGTCCATCAAACAGGCCGGCACCTTCGATCCCACCCCCGTCGCTGCGGCCCTACGCTCGGGCTCAATTAAAACGACCATTGGCACGGATCGATTGGACTCCAAGGGAGACAATGCCGCTCCTGGCTCCATCGTTTACCGCTGGCGCGACAATAGCGTCGACGCGGTCGAGCAGAACGGATCGCCAGTCCCAGCACCGCACGGAGCATGCGAACGATGAACCATCCTGGACATAGCGATTACGCACTGCTCACGTGCCTCGCAGTCGCTGCAGTCGCAGCATTTCTCGCCCTCGCGGCAGTGCTATCACAGCTGTCGTGCGCGCCCGAACGGTCGCCCGAAGAGTACGTTCCCATTCGCCTGGTGCCACTGAAGTGAGCACCAGGCCCAGACTCATAAGGGCAACGAACATCCGCACCTTCTTCCAGCTAATCAAAACTGATGCGCGTCTCGCTCTCGGGAGTGAGCCGTCCGGGCCTCTTCAGAAGGAACGCACCCTGTGGCAAGATGTCAGTCGCGCGCAGTCGGTCTGCTGATTGCGCGAGTTCAAGGCAAGCGTTACCAGCGTTGTTCCGCCGAGTAGACGTGGCGTTCCATCCCCTCGTGGAAACGAGTATTCGCTGGGATAACGCCGTGCGGCGCCTGATCCGTGCGATCGCTACCGGCCCTTGAGACGGGCTCTGATCCGGTGCGACGCTTAGATCTAAGCCGACCTACCGCCCCCAACGCTCGCATTCAGTCGTGCCTTGGGCTTCCCGGTCCCGAACATAGCGCGCGGATCGACTAAGCTCGATGAGCGGCCTCAACCGCTCTCGTCGACATATCAAAGGGAGAACACCTGGTTGGATGCGAAATGCGAACTCTGCTCTCCTCCCTCTCGCCAGTCGCCCGCGAGCTGGGTGCTCTGCCGTCCGGCCGGCCTACCCCGGACAATGGTTGCGTGAAACTGAACACAAGTGAGAACCCATTTCCTTTGCCAGGCATCGTGATGCGAAGCGCAATTTCGGCTCTTGAGCTGCAATACCTTTATCCAGAAGACGACAATATCAGCTTGAGAGAAGCCGCCGCAGCTGTCTATGGCATCGCAACCGATCGCGTGATGGCTGGCAATGGATCGTCTGAACTCCTCAGTCTGATCTACAGAGGCTTTTCTTGCACCGGCGATGGCATCGCAATGATGTCGCCTGGCTTCTCGTTCAATCGTTCAATCGCAAGCTTGCCATGTTGCAAGGGGGCCGCTTCATTGAAATTCCCTCCCTGGTCTGAACCTGACTGCTTGCCGATGGATGAGCTGCTTGTCCGTCCCGCTAAAGATGGCAAGTTCATTGTGCTGGCCGACCCAAACAATCCAACCGGAACCTCTGTTCCGCTCGCAGAGATTGAACGCCTCGTTATGCGATCTGACCGATTGATTGTACTGGGCGAAGCCTATGTCGATTTCGCACCCGAGGATGGCCTACGCCTTGTTGAGCGCCATAACTGAGTGAGAAACGTTCTTCCCACAAACCTGACCTGCGGCATCTTTGATCATCTTGACGAGGACGGCCTCGATATCGCCGAGCATCATTGCTATCCTCATGGAAGGGGCCCTTCGCCGAACTTGTTTCTGTCGAGCGTCATACAACGCACACGGCGACTTTGCGTTGATCCATTGGTCATGCCGCTCAACCTCTATCACCCGCTGCGTGCATTCGAGGAGAACTGCATGTTGGATCACCTGAGCAGCGGCAGGGTTGAGGTAGGCCTTGGTCGCGGCTCCCTACTGATCGAACTGAGCTATTTTGGGGCTGGAGCCGACGTTGCCTCAAGCCGTTACGAGGAAGCTACCCACATTTGGTTAGCGCGATGAATGGCGGTCTGCTTTCATACCAAGGGCAACATTTTGCGCTAAATGACGTTCCTTTGACGCTTTCACCTCACCAGCGTCCTTGTCCCCCGACATGGATTGCTACAAGTCGGACAGAGTCCGCCCTTTGGGCGGCGGCAAATGGCTCAAGTCTGGCGCGCATGGGGCCTTCTTCTGCCGTTCGCAAGGTCACCGATCGCTATCATGCTCATCGAAGCGCGGAGCGTGACGCCAGCGGTTCAGCACCGTTTCTCGCATTGCTCCGCATGGTCGTAATCGCAAGCTCTGAAGCAGCGGCCCGTTCCCTCGCCGCGCCAGCCTACGAAACATGGTTCAAAAACTTTAAGGTCCTGTACGAGCTCAATGACGTCCCGCCTCCATCCAACCTGCCCCTGGCCTTGAATGCCCCAATCGACAGTGAACTGTGGATGCCTGCCTCAATACGGCAACGGCGATTCACTCCGAGCTCATAGCGCCACAGCACTGACGGTGAACCCAACAGCAATCCCAGTAACTTCGCTCTTGACTAGGCAACAAATGGCAACGCCGAGGCCAATGAGTACCGGAGCCGAATGCATTTATAAGGCCGCTCTTGCGGTCCAAACGGCTTCGACGCGGACTCGGTCCTTTGGACGCATCACCAAACGGGAGACGTACGGCAATGAATGGCCTGTCCTTCACATTGCGTGCGTTGATACTACCCGAGCAGTGGATTGCCTGGTCAGGTAAATCGGCTCACGCTCGTTCCGCTTTGGCGGGCCGGTTCGTGGATCGCATTCTACACGAATCCAAGGTGCGGCTTATTGCCCGAGCGGATCTGTCGTGACGCGATCCCGGCAGCGCTTCGCTCAGACCGAAGAGATCGCGCGTAAGCTCGATGTCGTGCTGGCAGAGTTGGCTTCGCTGCGCATTTTGCCGGCCGAGCACGGCATTAGCACCCCGCGACCTCTCGATGAGGATTACCTCACTGTTCAGCGGTTCGCAGCGATGAACCACATAAGCCCCGAAGCCGTGCTCTCTCGAATCCGCCGCGGCAAGTTGCGCGCAGAGAAACGCGGTGGCCGGTGGTGGGTGAAATGCACGGTTTGCACAGCATAGCCGTGCAAGGACGGAGGATAGTAAGACAGGCGAAGTGAATAACTCCGAACTCCGGCACAAGAAATGATATGTGCGTTTAAGTTAGCATCTCTTCTGAGCTCGACCAGTCGGTCGATCGCGAGTCAAGAGATCGATCAAGGTCAACGTGGCGCACGGCCAACACACCTCCGCCAGATCGGGTGGCTCAATCTCGATGCACCGATGCAACCACAAAATGCGTGGGCGGGTATCCTGGTTAGCAGAGCGATCGCAGCGAACAAGCGGAAACGGATGGACGCCTGCTGGAGAAGTCCAACTCCGATGCCGCTGGCGGCATTGTGGCAAACAGAACCCTCTCCATTGTCGGTCTGGACGTGAACCACCGCACGCGACCTGGTTACGGCCTGGAGCACAGGAAAGATAAACGCCTCGCCCGCAAATCGCACGCTTTGCGAGCTCCCCTAGCAACCTGCGTCTCACGCGCCCGGGGCCTAGCAGAGAACTTGCATCTCAGTCACTCGCCTGTTTCAGGCTCGCCTCGCGCGCCGGTGTCAGACGAGAACGGATCTGATTTCGCTGGAGTGGTCGCCACAATTTGGCTGGAGAAGGAGATGGCAATGATGTCACAAAGACTGATGTCAGTCCTCAGTTCTATGGTAGCAGTCGAACGTATGTTTTGGAAACTTCGAGAATTGATCGATGGAGACAGCTCGATCTCACTTGAGTTTCGACAGACGCTTCGCGCAATGTTAGATGCAAAGCTTCTTTCCGCAAAAGATAAGATTATGAGCGACGCGCGCGCTGCGATCGACGCGATTCCTGATTTGCCGCAGGCGGTACGCGACCGAGCATTCAGGTCGCTCGACTTTGCAACGAAAATGTTCATGACCAGCGAACCGCGCCGCACTGAGGATACTCTTAGCCGAGTCGGTATCTGCAGCGCCAATCGCAAGATGCATTGATCCATGCCCCGCTCCACCCATCACCCGCCGTAACACTTGGCTGTGCACCATTGATGTTAGCCGATGCGCTTCAATTGTGTTACTGAGGAGCTTTGAAGCTCGTGGGATGGAGCGACAGCACCTCGCGAGTTGATGAATCCGATGAAGCTACTGTCTCCCGGGGCCGGCAGACTTGGGCGAAACCTGCCGAAAGCTGCACACTCAGGTTCTTCTCGATCACCCAGAACCAGGATCTCTCTGGCCACCTTTAGCGGTCCTCTGCGTGGTGCCAACGAGCGCGTCCGCTCAACTTTTTAGTTTAATCATCGAGATGACCGGCCACTCGTCGTCATCAAGCAGTGGGCGAGCGCGCTCGACTCTGTTAGTGGGAAGCGACGCTTGAGTTGATTCAGCTCAAGCATCATGGTTCGCGTTTTCGCGCTATGGTTGTGATGCTTGGCGAAGACCTTCACCGAACTAAAGGTCGCTCGTTGAGCCATTCCTCGGTATGCGCCAATCGATTGGATAGAGGATCGGCTCGCCCACCCGACGTTGATGGATTCCTCTTGGCTCATCGGCAGCATGGATACCTCCCATCAAAACAATAGATTGTACCAATATTCTCCGAATCCACATAGCTAGCCGCCGGCTATAGCAAGGACGTTCAGGATCAGGCGCGTGACGACGTATTCGCGATTTTTAACGCAATGTGCGGATGACGAGCAAGCGCCAGCACATGATCACCCCTTGCGTCCAGATAGAGGCAAGTCTTGGTCTCGCTATCGTGGCACGCGCGAGCTTCTTGCATGCATTAATCTGGCCCCAACACCAGCCATGAGACAGCATGGGCAGCTCGCCTTCAGATCTCTAGCCAGCCTTAGCAGGAGCGGCGCAGCGCAAGCCGATAGCGACAAGGGCGATCTAGCGCCGCTGGGTGCAGCGCTCTGGCAGGGTGATCCCGGATGGAGGCGCTTGACGCGCACCGGTTTGGCGTCGCTTCGATCGGGAGTGCTTTGCGAGTCAACAAGGAACTGGAGTGTCTTTGATGCGGGCTCGTGGCCTCGGCACATGCGTGCGCCGTATGAGATATGGACAAAGGAGGCCCTCGCCGCGTCGGCGAAGGCCGATCTGGCGGCCCTGCACTGGTAAGTCGACCCGCAAGACTGGTCTCGTCCTGGCGTCGAGGCGATTGTTGCCGCAGTGCTGACCTCGCTGCAACCGGGGGCAATCGTGCTCCTGCACGACGGATGCCCTCCCGACGAGCTGGGACGCCGCCCTGATGCTGGTCGGCGCGACCAGACTGTGATGGCGCTAGCCCAGCTCATTCCAGCACTGCACGACCGTGGATTTGCAATCCGGTCGCTTCCTCAACCTAACCGAATCGATCAATGCCCATGACCTTGCTTGCCACCATCAGCACCGTTGCTGTTGCCTCTTACGCGTTGCTCTCCAGCGTCCATAAGAGCGCGCAGGCGCTTTATGCGCTGCGAACCGACGCCTCACTGCCGCCGTACGACCCGGTCAACACCGGTGCTCTGCCCAGCGTGGATGTCATCGTGCCCTGCTTCAACGAGGACCCGCGCACGCTGGCGGCCTGCCTGAAGTCTATTGCAGGCCAGGACTACCCAGGGCGATTGCAGGTCTATGTGGTCGATGACGGCTCTGCAAATGTCGGTGCAGTGGCACCCGTACACGCAAGCTACGCACATGACCCGAGGGTCAGCGTCATTCTGCTGCCAAGCAATGTCGGAAAGCGCAAGGCGCAGATTGCCGCGATACGCCGGTCATTCGGCGATCTCGTGCTCAACGTCGATTCCGACACGGAAATCGCCAGCGATGTTGTCAGCAAGCTCGTACGCAAGATGCAGGATCCAGCCGTCGGCGCGGCCATGGGTCAATTGACGGCCAGCAACCGCAACGACAGCTGGCTGACCGGATTGATCGACATGGAGTACTGGTTGGCTTGCAACGAGGAGCGTGCGGCTCAGACGCGGTTTGGTGCGGTCATGTGCTGCTGCGGGCCGTGTGCCATGTACCGCCGTTCCGCGCTCGTGTTGTTGCTCGACCAGTACGAGACGCAGTTTTTCCGAGGAAAGCCGAGCGACTTCGGTGAGGACCGCCATCTGACGATCCTCATGCTCAAGGCAGGATTTCGAACCGAGTACGTTCCGGACGCCATCGCCGCCACGGTGGTCCCGGACAAGCTCTTGCCGTATCTGCGGCAACAGCTCCGCTGGGCGCGGAGCACTTACCGCGACACGCTACTCGGTTTGCACCTGCTGCCCGGCCTCGATCGGTACCTCACGCTCGATGTGCTCGGACAGAACCTCGGGCCGCCGCTGCTCGCCATCTCGTCGATTGCCGCGATCGCTCAGCTCGCGCTCACCGACAGCGTGCCCTGGTGGACCGGTCTGACCATCGTCGCGATGACCATGGTTCGATGCAGCGTGGCGGCGCTTCGCGCCGGCGAGCTTCGATTTCTCGGATTCGCGCTGCACACCCCGATCAACATCTTCCTCCTGCTCCCAATGAAGGCCTACGCGCTCTGCACCTTGAGCAATAGCGACTGGCTCTCGCGCAGACTGCCAGATTTGCCCGACGAAAATGGAAGGCCTCGCAACTTTTTGTACGCGGCCTCCGGAACGGATAAACCGAAGGAAATTGTTTGCACGTCGCGCATTCAGCACCTTGAGCACCGCATTGCTTTCCAATGGGAAGTCGTGGCTCAACTGATCTGCCAAGACAAATTCGCGCTCGGAGCGGTCAAGCTGCTCGACGACCTCACAAGCGAACTGGTCGCGGAAAAACTCGAACTTGGCGCAATAGCCGAGGCAAGCGCCAGGAAGCGAACAGTCCCAGCGGAAAAACACGGTGACCTCTTCTATCCAGAAGACCTCCGCATCCTAGCTAAACTTTTCGACGAGGCAGTCGCAGCTTTACCGCCAGATCGCCGTACTATCGCCAATCGTACGCAAATCGCCAAACTTGTTCTAGCTCGTGGAGCGACACGTGAAGTCAAGTCCGACCCAAATCATGGCGCCTGCGTTCTTGGCGGTTTGATTGATCACACGTTCAACTCTTCCTCTTCCAATCAAATCGAGGCTCCGCCTAGCACCTGGCGGAATTCTGCGTGAGGCGTAGGTTAAATCACTCGATGGTAATTTGAAGACATTACCCCAGTTTTGATAACCGGCGGTCCTTTCGAGATCGCCGAGCGATGTGTATACGGACAGCCTGCTTTTGCTAACAGATTCGTCTCGTCAGCAGGCAGGCCGCAGGACAGGTGGCAGGACCTCTTCTTCAGTATCCTGAGGGCGAGAACCCTGTATTCAGGCCCTTGGTCTCAGAGGATGAGTGCGGTACCCTAGGCACTGCAATGCGACCGCTTGCCGGCCGCCCCGACGCAAATTGTCCAGGCGTCCTGATAGGACGCCGACTGCGCAGTGAGATGGCTAGCCTAGTCCATTCTTCTCCGTTGCCGCCAAGGCGAGTGAGGCAACGCCGTCGAGAGAAGAGCACCACTCTGGCCAAACCACATCGATCACCATGACGAATGTCGTACTGCAACGATCCCGGCGCGGGCTGGTCCGCGAGTGATCTGCAGAGCTGTGCCTGAGTCCACGCACACTGCTGCAGGCCCCCTTGAGTTGGAATACATTTTGGTTGGAAGTAGCCGAAAGGACTTGAAACGCACGTAGCGTCACGTTGTACGAACGATGCATCTTCCGCCTCGCGCCGAACAACTAGTCAACACCGATGGCGGGAGTGTGACGTAACACATCAAAGCAATCCTCCGGTTCGGGCATCGAGATGACGACAGCACTGCTTTTCCTCACTATGATCTTCTTCGGCGGCTTCGGACTAGCTAGGCTTACGGTATGCGCAGCTGGCGTTCCCGCAAGCGACGTGAGCGCGCCAGGCTCTAAGGTGCTTTCTTTCATCCCGGCACTTCTGCTCCGCCGCCGCTCCGAGTTCCCGCACGCCGTGGCTTCTAACGCTGCATTCGGCCTTGCCCAAACAAGGAAATTGCCGATCCGCCACGCGAGGGCGCACGCCCACCGCCGCAAGTTGGTCGAGCACAGATTCGCAAGGCAGAGTGGAGGCCACGCGTGCTCGCGGAGCCAATTCCAACCACACGGAACGTGTGACTGATCGCCGATTTGACCCGAGACACTGAACGGCCGAGACGGCGAGTCGGCCCTTCACGAATCATTGGTCGGCAGAGGTGGAAAACCGGCCCTCGCCTTGCAACGTACATGTGTGTGATCTTAGCATCTGCGGAAGCCGTTACCAGACCGAATTCCAATCAGGGCTGGTGCGAGGCGCGGAGAAGATTATGTCTGACACGCGAGCTAACGCTTGAACTGAATGCGAGGGCGAGCGCGATTGCTGCAGCGTCGAGAAGGAGCCCCTTTCACTCTCCTCCGGCATCTACAGCACTTCGATGGCCGTCGCGATCTGCACTGGGCGAGAAGAGATATCCAGAGTCCTCGCACGACCTCGCATTTCATCTCGCGTCCGGATCAACGCAGCTTCGGCCTTGACCAATGCTTCCAGGCCGAGTTCGATTCGCTCAACTACCCTACCTAAACTGAGAGGTTTCGAAGGTGAGGCTTCCTTCGTAGAACTCGATCCGGGATAGTCAGTACAGCAGATGCATCATGAAGCCTGACGAGCGCCTCGCCGAAGTCCTTGAGAGTAGCGCGTGTTTTGATAATGAGGCATGGAGGGTGTGGGCACAGTGCCTCTCACCCGCTGAGCGGCTGGCGTATATTCGCAAGCATCGCTCTCGCTTCCGGTTCGCAGATTATGATGACGTGATAGCTGTTGTACGTGGCCGGCGCTTCACCGGTTGCTCATCGCAGCTCCTTCAATGGCGCCACAGTATAAGAGCAAGGACGTTGCAAAGCGCTCTGCTCTTCTCGGTTGCGGTGTGGCTAGGTATCATCTGGCTTGCGGTGCGCTTAATTCGCTGAGATCAGAAGCCCGCTTTTCGCCAACACCTGAGCCACCTGTATTCGCACGCGACCGAGCAGCGCGATGCGGTTGGAGATGATTTGCAATGCCACAATCTGACGTAGCGTTCGATTCGAACCTTCCTTTGTGCGCGAGTTGCGACGCAGTTACAGCAATTCGCGCGGACGTTGTTAAGACGCACGGCAGTCAATATGTTTGCAACCTCAAAATCCAACGTGGCGCGCCAGAATGTCAGAATCTGCGGGCCGGCACCATCGATGCGCAGGTCGCAGCGGCTTTTTTGCAAGCCGTCGCGGCGGCGGAAATCGATGCGCTATCCAAAGCGCGCAAGACTCAGCTTCGATCCGAAAGAGCCCTGCGGCAAGCCGAGGAACAACAATTGAAAGGCTCGCTACCAAGCAGCTCACGCGGAGCGCCAGTTCAATCGTGCCGCCCCGGACAATCGTAAGCGCGAAGCCGATACCCTTGCTTCAGAATTCGAATGAACGTGCGAAGAAGCCTCCGGCTTGGACGGAGGTTTGGGATGGGATTGGACAGCAAAAGGACGTCCATTTGGACGGCTCATCTGGAGGGCGGGTGAGCCGTCTGGAGGTGCTTGAAGGACCGGTCGGGGCGCCGGGTGCGTTCGGAGGCTGAGAGAGCCCGGATCGTGGCCGAGAGTCTACTACCGGGTGCGCAGGTGTCCGAGGTGGCGCGCAAGCACGGAGCGACGCGCTGGCAGATTTACGACTGGCGGCGGCGGTTTCGACAGCGAGGCATGTTGCCGCCGCGCGAGGCATCGCAGTCGGCATTCGCGCCGCTGGTCGTCCTCCGATGCTGCCAGCGCCCCCTGATGCTCGCTCAAGGCCGCCTGCGTTTGCGCCAAAAGCGCCTTCAGGCGTTCGTTTTCGTCGCGCAGCGCCGCGATGCTCATGCGCTAATTCGAGCACACCGCCACTGCGCCTGCCACGTTCAAAATAGCTTCCGAGTCACTCTGCCGCAGTTATCCCGCCGCCTGCGGACGCCGCGCTTCTTGCGGGCGGACCAACCTCCAATCCAGCCCCTCGAACAGGGCTGCGAACATCGCCGGCGATATGCGCATCACGCCGTCTGCGATCGTTGGCCAAACGAACTTGCAGCCTTCGAGGCGCTTGTGCACCAACACCAGGCCCGTTCGATCCCAGACCAAAATCTTGATCCGGTCCGCTCGTTTCGATCGGAACACGAAGGCTGCGCCGCTGAACGGATCGAGACGAAGCATCTCCTGCACCTTTGCCGCAAGCCCATCGTGGCCACAGCGGAAGTCAATCGGCCGCGTCGCGATGTAAATCTTCAGATCGGCACCGGGCGCGATCATCGTGACGCTCGCATCGCGCGGATCACACGGGACAGCTGCTCGCCATCTATGGCGGGGTCCGTCCGCAGCACGACATCCCCAATCGCGATCTCCAGCTTGATCGCCGGAACGCGACCCTCCTGCAACGCGAAGCGCGGCGTCGGCTCGAGGTCATTCTCGGGGAATTGCGACGCGAGAAAGTTCGGCCGCGAAGTCCGAGAAGCTGCGGCCAGATCAGTATCACTTGCCGCTGGAAGACGTGGAGATCGCGCAAGGCATCCTGGACGCGGCGCAGGAGAGAGCTGAGGCTGTGATCCAGGGTCGA